>JBBFLF010000030.1:0-6006 GCA_037481655.1 Desulfobaccales bacterium
CCCTTTATGGGATTGGGGGAGGGGGGGTGGGGGAGGGGGTAAGGGGCCACTGCCCCTTAGCCCCCTCCCCCACACTCACCCCGCACAAAGGAAAGGCCATGGCGCAGACCCTTGTGGAGCAGATATTGGCGGCCCATCTGGTGGAGGGGGAACTCGTCCCCGGAGCCGAGATCGGGCTTAAGATCGATCACACCCTGACCCAGGACGCCACCGGCACCTTGGCCTATCTCGAGTTTGAGGCCATGGGGGTGCCCCGGGTGAAGACCGAGGTGGCGGTTTGCTACGTGGATCACAACCTCCTGCAGGCGGATTTCCGCAACGCCGATGATCATCGGTTTTTGCGCACCGTAGCGGCCCGCTACGGCCTCTATTTCTCCCCGCCGGGGAACGGCATCTGCCACCAGGTGCACCTGGAGCGCTTCAGCGCCCCGGGCAAGACCCTCATCGGCTCGGACAGCCACACCCCCACCGCCGGCGGGGCGGGCATGCTGGCCTTCGGGGCCGGGGGCCTGGATGTGGCCCTGGCCATGGCCGGCCAGCCCTTCTATCTCCCCATGCCCCGGGTGCTGGGGGTGCGCCTCACCGGCCGGTTGCCGGACTGGGTGTCGGCCAAGGATGTCATCCTGGCCCTTTTAGGGCGCCTCACGGTCCGGGGCGGCCGGGGCTACATCCTCGAGTATTTCGGGCCGGGGGTGAAGACCCTGAGCGTGCCGGAGCGGGCCGCCATCGCCAACATGGGGGCGGAGCTGGGGGCCACCTCCTCTATCTTCCCCTCCGATGAGAAGACCCGCACGTTCCTGCGGCTTCAGGGCCGGGAGCAGGACTGGCGGCCCCTCAAAGCCCAGGGGAGGCCCACCTACCACCGGGTGGAGGAGGTGGATCTGGCCGCCCTGGAGCCCATGGTGGCCCAGCCCT
This sequence comes from Desulfobaccales bacterium, assembly GCA_037481655.1. Classification (NCBI taxonomy): domain Bacteria; kingdom Pseudomonadati; phylum Thermodesulfobacteriota; class Desulfobaccia; order Desulfobaccales; species Desulfobaccales bacterium. The sequence goes on from JBBFLF010000030.1 coordinate 916, forward strand.
CCTCCCCGGACAACGTGGTGCCGGTCAGGGAGGCGGAAGGCATCCCGGTGGACCAGGTGCTCATCGGCTCCTGCGCCAACTCCTCTTTCCGGGACCTTATGGTGGTGGCCAAGGCCCTGGCGGGGAAGAAGGTGCACCCCCGGGTGAGCCTGGAGATCAACCCCGGCTCCCGGCAGGTGCTGGAGACTCTCATCCTGGCCGGGGGCCTGGTGCCGCTGTTGGAGGCCGGGGCCCGCATCATGCCGCCGGGCTGCTGGGGCTGCATCGGCATCGGCCAGGCACCGGCCACCGAGGCGGTGAGCGTGCGCACCTTCACCCGCAATTTTCCGGGGCGAAGCGGCACCAAGGGCGACCAGGTCTTTCTGGTGAGCCCCGAAACCGCTGCGGCCACGGCCATCTACGGCCAGCTCACTGACCCCCGGCGCTTGGGGCAGGCCCCCCGCATCGCCCTGCCCCGGTATTCCATCGTCAACGGCAAACACCTGGTGCCGCCCCTGCCGCCGGAGGAGGCCGCCCGGGTGGAGGTCCTGCGGGGCCCCAACATCGTGCCCTTCCCGGAGCTGACGCCATTGCCCGAGACCTGGCGGGGCGAAGTCTGGCTGGTCACCGGCGACAATGTGAGCACCGACGACATTTTGCCCGCGGGCAGCCAGATCCTGCCCCTGCGCAGCAATCTCCCCGCCATCAGCGAGTTTGCCTTCACCCGCCTGGATCCGGAGTTCCCCCGGCGGGTCAAAGGCCGGGGCGAAGGGGCCATCGTGGGCGGCGACAACTACGGCCAGGGCTCCTCCCGGGAGCACGCCGCTTTGGCCCCCCGCTATCTGGGGGTGCGGGTGAAGCTGGTCCGGAGCTTTGCCCGGATACACCTGGCCAACCTCATCAACTTCGGCATCCTGCCCCTCACCTTTGAAGATCCGGGGGATTATGCCTACCTCCACGAGGGCCAGGAGCTGGAGCTCCCCGAGGTCAAGGCCCGGCTGCTTGGCGGCGAGGAGCGCCTGCCCCTCAGGGTGAACGGCCGGGAGATCTGGGTCCGGGCCGAGCTCACCCCCCGGCAGCGGAAAATCCTCGCCCTGGGCGGCGCCCTGAACCTGGCCCGTGGGGCGTGAGCGAGGGCGGAGGGGGGCCGGACATGGAAGTCGCGGCCATACCTTGCAGGAATTAGCGATATAAAAAAGGAGAATAACGGAAAATGGGCGAAAATAGAGATAACGAAACATTGCTACAAAATGCCAGAGCAGGGTATCAAGCGGCAATCAATCTTCAAAGTGCGGAGGTTCAGCAGACATGGAATAGAAGCACTGTAATGACATTGGCAAATACTATACTATTGAATATGATATTTTTCATATCTGATAAAAAAATTTACTATTATATCATCTTTTGACCCCAATTGCAGGTTTTATAATTTGTATCATATGGTTTTTATTGATTAAAAGGGGGATGGATTATGAAAAATATTGGGTTTATTCTGCCAGAGAGTTAGAAGAAAAATATTTTAATAATTCTATAAGAGTATTATCGCGTGGTGGAAGTTATTTGGATGGAGATGAAATAATAATTGAGCTTAAAGATTCAAAAAAAAATAAAATTTCAGATGTCACCTAATATTAAAAGTCGAACATTGATTTATCTTTTGATAACAATATTTTTGATATTAAATATAATAATAATTATTGAGAGAATAATTAGTAATTTTTGTTTAAAATAAAAAGTTCATACACATACCTGCCCCAAGAGGGCGCAGTTGGAGGTAAGCTTTTCCAAAGGTTTAAAGCTACTTACCCTTTTGTGCCCGGTAATTCCTAATAGGAGATTTTTAACGATTCCTTTAGGATTGGACATGCCAGACAAAGATCCCGAGCCTCTGGTGAGCTCCCGGAAAGCCTATCTCATGGCAGGGGTAGTCACCGCCATCCCCCTGCTCATCACCTGGTGGGTGGTGCGCTTCATCGTCACCTTGCTCCGGGATTTCGGCGGTCCGGCAGTAAGCTGGCTGCACCTGGCCTTGCGGCCCTGGTCCCCGGAAGCGGCCCGCCTGCTTCTCCACCCCTGGTTTGAGTCGGTGCTGGCGGTCATCCTGGCGGTGGTGGGTTTTTATCTCCTGGGCTGGGGGGCCACCCGGGTGGTGGGCCGGCGGCTCCTGGCCACCCTGGACGCCCTGGTGCACCGCATCCCCTTGGTGAGCACGGTTTACGGCGCGGTGCAGAAATTCCTGGCCGTGCTGCAGCAAAAGCCCGACGGGGTGGACCGGGTGGTGCTTATTGATTTCCCCTCGCCGGAGATGAAGACCGTGGGATTTGTCACCCGCACCCTGGTGGACGCCGCCACCGGACGGCAGCTGGCCGCGGTCTATGTGCCCACCACCCCCAACCCCACTTCGGGTTACTTGGAGATTGTGCCCTTGGAAAAGGTCATCTCCACGGACTGGACCATGGACGAGGCCATGACTTTTATCATGTCCGGGGGCGCGGTGGCCCCGCCTGCTTTGCGGTATTTCCAGGAGACGGAGACTTCCCGGCCGGCGGCAGGTCGGCAGGGAGTGTTCGGAGGAGAAAAGGCTCGGGAGGAAGGGGAGGGGGCATGAAGGGGCGGGGCTGCTTCATCAACAATACCTGGCAGGAGACGGGCCGGTGGCTCACCATCCGCTCCCCCTGGGATGGGGAGGTGGTGGGCGAAGTGGCTCTGGCCGGCGAGAAGGAATGGGAGGCGGCCATCCAGGCGGCCCAGGCCGCCGCCGGGGATCTGAAAAAATACTCCAGCTATGAGCGCCGCCGCCTCCTGGAAGCCCTGGTGGCCGGGGTGAGGGAGCGCCAGGAGGAGTTCGCCCGCACCATCGTGGCTGAAGGAGGAAAACCCATCACCTACGCTCGGGCGGAGATGGCCCGGGGGGTGACCACCCTGACTTTGGCGGCGGAGGAGGCGGCCCGCGTCGGTGGGGAGCTCGTCCCCCTGGACACCCTGCCCGCCACCAAAGGCCGCATGGGCCTCACCCGGCGCTTCCCGGTGGGGCCGGTTTTGGGCATCACCCCTTTTAACTTTCCCTTCAACCTCATGGCCCACAAGGTGGGGCCGGCCCTGGCGGCAGGCAACCCCATCATCGTCAAGCCCGCCTCCGCCACACCCCTCACCACCCTGAAGCTGGCGGAAATCTACGAGGCGGTGGGCGGGCCGCCGGGGGGCTTCCAGGTCCTTCCCAGTCCGGCGGCGCTGGCGGAGCGGGCCGTGGCCGACGAACGCCTGAAGGCTCTCACCTTCACCGGCAGCTCCGAGGTGGGCTGGCACCTGAAAAGCGTGGCGGGCAGGAAAAGAGTGCTCCTGGAGCTGGGGGGGAACGCCGCCCTCATCGTGGACCAGGATGCGGACCTGAAGACCGCCGCCCACCGGGCCGCCATCGGCGCCTTTGCCCACGCCGGCCAGGTGTGCATCGCGGTGCAACGGATCCTGGTGCTGGCGCCGGTCTATGACCGCTTCAAGAGCCTCTTTCTGGAGGCCATTGACCGGGAGATCACAACCGGCGACCCCTCCCGGGAGGAGACGGTGGTGGGGCCCTTGATCACCGACGCCGCCGCCGCCCGCATCCGGGCCTGGGTGGAGGAGGCCCTGGCCGGAGGCGCCACCATGCTCACCGGCGGGCCAGGAGAAGGGCGGCTCATCCCCCCTACGGTTCTGGAAAACGTGCGCCGGGAGATGAAGGTCTGGCGGGAGGAGATCTTCGGGCCGGTGGCGACGCTCACCCCCTGCAGGGATTTCGCCCAGGCCTTGGCTATGGCCAACGACTCGGTCTACGGGCTGCAGGCCGGGGTCTTCACCAACAACCTGGCTCACGCCTGGCAAGCCTTTGAGGAACTGGAGGTGGGCGGGGTGATCATCAACGACGCCCCCGTCTTCAGGGTGGACCACATGCCCTACGGCGGCGTCAAGGCCTCGGGGCTGGGCCGGGAAGGCGTGCGCCTGGCCATGGAGGAACTGAGCGAACTCCGTCTATTGGCGTTGAAGATTAGCAATTGAGGGAGGGGGCCAGGGGTCACCGACCCCTGCCCCCTCCCTCAAGCTCCCTCCCCCAACCCCATATGGGGGGTTGGGAGGGGAGTTTGAGGGGAGGGCGGGGGGCCTTCGGTCCCCCGGCCCTCCCCTCAAAACACATCCCACACGAGGTTTAGCCATGCTGGTGGCGGCGGTGCAGATGCAGTCCACGGCGGACATGGCGGCCAACCTGGCGGCGGCCCGGGAGTTGGTCACCGAGGCGGCGACACATGGGGCCATGTTGGTGGCTCTGCCGGAGCATTTTGCCTATCTGGGGCCGGAGGAGGCCGCCCCGCCCTCGGCCCAGCCTCTAAATGGGCCGTTGGTGCAAGAATTCGGGGAGTTGGCCCGGCAGCTGGGGGTCTTTCTCCTCCTGGGCTCCTTTCCGGAGACCACCGAGCCTGGCCGTTTGCCCTATAACACCAGCGTCTTTTTGGCGCCGGACGGCAAGGTGCTGGCCGCCTACCGGAAGATCCACCTCTTTGACGTGGAGATGACCGACGGCCCCCGCTACCAGGAGTCCAAATCCGTGCGGCCGGGCCATGAGCTGGTGGTGGCGCCTATCCCCCGCACGCCTTTTTTGGCGGGGATGTCCATCTGCTATGACCTGCGCTTCCCGGAGCTTTACCGGGCGCTGTCCGCCCAGGGGGCCGATCTCTTCTTCATCCCCGCGGCCTTCACCCAGAGGACCGGCCGGGATCACTGGGAGGTCTTGGTCAGGGCCCGGGCCATCGAAAACCTGGCTTATGTGCTGGCCCCGGCCCAATGGGGGCGGCACTCCCCAGGGCGGTCGAGCTACGGCCGCTCCCTCATCGTGGACCCTTGGGGGACGGTCCTGGCCCAGGCGCCGGACGGGGTGGGGGTGATTTACGCCGAACTGAACCACCAGCGCCTCACCCGCTTGCGGGAGGAGCTCCCCTGCCTGAAACACCGCCGCCTGTAGAGAAAATTATTGAGGGGAGGACCGGGGGGAGCAGTGGCTCCCCCGCCCTCCCCTCCCCACCCCTTATGAGGGCTGGGGGTGAGGGTCAGGGAGAGGGGGCAAGGACCCACGGCCCCTGGCCC
>JBBFLF010000030.1:6016-29329 GCA_037481655.1 Desulfobaccales bacterium
GAGTCTGAACTAAGCCACAAAAAAAGCGGGAGGGGTCACCTCCCGCCTTTTTGGTGATTGGTGTAGTGGGCGATCAGCGCACGGCCGCGGCCTTGGCCAGCTTCTCCTTCAGCGACATGCAGGTGCGACAGAAGGGGGTTTCGGGCATGACCTCCAAGCGCCGGGGTTCAATGGGCTGGCCGCAGGATTCGCACAGGCCGTAGGTGCCGTTTTCCAGGCGCTGGAGCGCCTCCTCGATGGCCTCCAGCTCCTGACGTTTGGGCCCCAGCAGGGTGAGCTGGGTTTCGGCCAGGAGGCTCACCGTGGCCTGGTCCTCTTCATCCCGGGCGGTGGAGAGCATTTCCTGGTAGCCGTCGCCGATGTTGCTCCGGAGCTGGTCCTTGACCTCCTGCCAGAGGCGCCGTTTGCGCTCCAGGAGCCGCTCCTTCACTTCCGCCAATTTTTCCGCGTTCGGTCCCGCCATCCTTGCTCCTTTTTTCAAGGGGCCAGGGCCACTGGCCGCCGGGCTTACTCCAGAAAGTCCTCCAGGGCAGCCTTCCGGGTGGGGTGTTTCAGGCGCTTGAGGGCCTTTTTCTCGATCTGGCGGATGCGCTCCCGGGAGACCTTGAAGGCCCGGCCGATCTCCTCCAGGGTGTGTTCCACCTCGTCGCCGATGCCGAAGCGCATCTTCATGATCTTCTCTTCCCGCTGGGTGAGGGTGTTGAGGATCAACGCCGTCTTCTGGGTCAGCTCGGATTCCAGAATGCCCTCATAGGGGGAGATGGCCTTGTCGTTCTTGATGAAATCGCCCAGGCGGTCCCCCTCATCCCCCACCGGGGTCTCCAGGGAGATGAGCTCATCCGACAGGTTGGTGACCATGAGGATCTTGTCCTCGCTCACCCCGGAGCGCTCGGAGATCTCCTTCAGGGTGGGCTCTCGGCCCAGCTCCTTCAGGAGGTCATAGAAGGCCCGGTAGCAGCGGTTGCGGATCTCCTGCAGGTGCACCGGAATACGGATGGTCCGGGTCTTGTCGTAGATGGCCCGGGTGATAGTCTGCCGGATCCACCAGGAGGCAAAGGTGCTCAGCCGGTAGCCGGTGGTGTAGTCATAGCGGGTCACCGCCTTCATCAGCCCCAGGTTGCCCTCCTGGATGAGGTCCGAGAAGGTGAGGCCCCGATGCAGGTACTTCTTGGCGATGCTCACCACCAGGCGCAGGTTGGCCTTGATCATCTTGTCCCGGGCCTCGGTAACCTCGGCCTCGGTGGCCTTGATGCGCTCCGCCAGCTCCTTGATCTCCTGGTTGTCCGGATGCTGCTTGAGGTAGCGCTGCAGGGTCTGGTGGATGAGCCGGAAGAGCTTCTCCTTGGCCTGGGCGCTCTTTTCCGGCGCCTGGAACCAGGCCTCCACCTTCTTCTGGAGGTATTTGATCTCCTCCAGGTCGGATTTCACTCCCAGCACGAACTGCAGGACGGCCTCCTGGCCATGCTTGATGATGCGCCCCAGCTCCCGCTCCTCTTCCGGGGTGAGGATGGAGTAGCGCAGCATCTCCCGGAAGTAAGCGGCCACCAGGCCTTCGTGCTCCGGGATGTCCTCAGCTTCCAGACCCTCTTCCAGGGCCCCCTCGGGGAGCTCCTCCTCCAGGCCATAGGGCGTCAGGGCGAACTGGTCAGTCACTTCCAGCTCCTCTTCGGGGGCGAGGTCGTAGTTCTCCCGGAAGGCGAGGTCCCCCTCCTCCTCCGGAATGAAATAGGAGAGCTGATCGTAGGCAATGAGCTCATTGCCGCCGTTCAGGTCAAGAAATTTTTTCAGGTATTCTTTTTCCATAGATATCCAGGCGGGTTGCCTGCCTCGCAGATGAAGTCAATCAAAACTCCAATTTTAAATTGATTAGATTCTTTGTCAAGGAAAAAATTAATTCCCCTCCGCCCATTTATCGGCACAGGGGTTCAGATATAAAATAATCCGTCTAGAGGGCATGTCAAGCACCCTCCCCAGACTTGACCGGGGGTCATCTCAGGGATAGGATGAGCCCAAGACAAGGCCGCCAGCCCCGGGAGAGATGCCATGGAGCACCGCTTCATCCGTGACCTCAAAGACGGCGACCTGGTGAAGCAGTGCTTCCTGTTGCGCCGCTTCGAGGCTAAGGCCTATGGCGAGGGCAAGGTGCGCTGGGACCTGGACCTGGCGGACCGCACCGGCGTGATCAAGGGGGTGGTCTGGGACGACGCCATCGCCAAGTGCCCCGGGCCCCTCACCCCCGGGGAGCCGGTGGCGGTGCACGGCCAGGTCAGCACCTACCGCCAGGAGCTGCAGCTCAGGGTCTATTTCATTGCCATGGTGGCCGACCTCAAGGCCAGAGGCCGGGACCCCGGCTGCGACCTGGAGCTGCTCCTCTTTGCCACTCCTTATGACCGGGCCAGTCTGTGGCGGGAGCTCAACGAGCTGGCCCTCACCCACCTGCGGCCGCCGCTTTTGGATTTGGTGCTTCACCTCCTTAGCAGGTATGAACCCGAATTTCAGACCCATCCGGCGGCCCGGAAAAACCACCACCCTTATGTGGGGGGCCTGTTGGAACACACCTGGAGCCTGGCCCGCCTGGCCCTTAAGGTCCTGGAGGTCTATCCCTGGCTGAACCGGGACCTGGTGCTGGCCGGGGTGATCCTGCACGATGTGGGCAAGCTCAAGGAGTTCACCCGGCCGGTGGCTCCGGAGCTCACCCCCGCCGGGGGCCTGGTGGGGCATATCGCCCTGGGCTGGGAGATGGTGCGCCAGGCCGCCCGGGAGATCGGCTTTCCGGACGAGGCGCTCCTCTTGCAGTTGGAGCACATCCTCATTTCCCACCACGGCTCCCTGGAGAACGGCTCGCCGGTGCCGCCCCGCACCCCGGAGGCCCTGCTGGTGCACTACCTGGACGATCTGGACGCGAAGTTGAAGATGATGCAGGACCACCTGGAGGGAGATGTGACTCCCGGGCCCTTCACCTCCTGGCACAGCCTCCTGGAGCGGCGGCTGTTCAAGCCCCGGGTCCTGGAAGAGGAAGAGACGGAAATTTAACCGGGGCAGGCCCGGGGTGCATTGACGTTATCGGGAAGGTCCCTTATTTTATGAACAAAATTGCGGCAAACCTGGGCGGCGACCCACATCTCGCTCTCCGAAGGAGGAACGGCAATGTTCAAAAAGATCCTGGTACCCCTGGACGGCTCTGCCCTGGCGGCCAAGATTCTCCCTCAGGTCGTCGATCTGGCCAAGACTCACCAGGCCCATGTGACCCTGCTCTATGTCTATTATCCGCAAGTGGCGGAGGCCACCCCCGGGGTGATCCAGGAGGCCCTGGCCCAGGAGCGCAAGAGCTGCGAGCTGTTTCTGGCCGAGACCGCCAAGGACCTGAAAGCCCAGGGGGTATCGGTGGATTTTGCCTGCGTGGAGGGCCAGCCCGCCCGGGAGATCATCGGGTATGCCGACAAAAACGGCTATGACCTCATCGCCATGGCCACTCACGGCAAGGGCGAAGTGGCCTGGGTGCTGGGGAGCACCGCCGAGAAGGTGGTGACCCACGCCACCGTGCCGGTGCTGCTCTACCGGGTCATGGAGGCCAAACCCCTGGTGACCAAGGAAGAGTTTGAGGAGCTGATGCTCCGGGGCCTGCCGTAGAGGGGCGGGCACCCTCCTCCAGAGGAAGGGGAATCAGGGGGGAAGGGGAATAAGTGCAATATTTCACAAGGTTTTTCCCGCAAGATTCCGTTGACAGGCTGCGGTTTTTGTCTTAGGCTGGCAGGCAATCGGACGGGACCGGACGGGTGGGCCCGGCCTTTAGCATGAGATCACCATAAACCAGGAGGATTAAATGTTTAATAAGATTTTGGTCCCGTTGGATGGCTCGGATCTGGCCGCCAAAATCCTCCCTCAGGTGGTGGAGTTGGCCAAGACCTTCAAATCCCAGGTCACCCTCCTGCACGTCTGCCACACGGAGGCCTTCGGCGTCAGCGAGGCCGCCCCGGGGGTCATCGAGACGGCTCCGGTGGCGGAAAAGAAGGCCTGTGAGGCCTTCCTCTCCAAGGTGGGGGCGGATCTCAAGGCTCAAGGGCTACAGGTGGATTGGGCCTGCGTGGAAGGCGTGCCGGCCCGGGAGATCATCGGCTACGCCGATAAGAACGGTTACGATCTCATCGCCATGGCCACCCACGGCAAGGGCGAGGTGGCCTGGGTGCTGGGGAGCACCGCGGAGAAAGTGGTCTCCCACGCCACGGTGCCGGTCCTGCTCTTCAGGGTGATGGAGTTCAAGCCGCCGGTGCTGAAAGAGGAATTCTTCCTGTAAGCCCGTCGCTGTCTGTTTGCCGGGGCGGAAGGCCTGCCGGGCCGGGGTGAACCCCGGCCTTTTTTTGGCCCCGGGACCCGCCTGCCATCGAGAGACCTCTGCGCCAGGGATTTTACCAGGAAGAGCCGACCCCCTGATGGACTTGATAATTGTGAGAGGTCTGGGGGAGCCGGTCTGGGAGGGGGGGCAGGGATTAACGCCCCCTGGCCCCTCGAAAGCGGTCTGCACCGGTCTCAAGGCGGGGCGGGTCAGTCAGCCGGCGTCGGGCTCAGGAGGTCTTTGACGCTGCGGCGGGCCAGGTCCTGGGGCCAGGATTTCTCCCGCAGGAACCGCAGGGCCGCCGCCACCTGGGGGGCCTCCGCCGCCAGTCGGGCGAGCTGGCCGGCCCGGCCGCCCCCCAAACGGGCCAGAACCTCTCCCAAGAAAAGCTGCTCCGGGGGCATGGCCGGCACCAGGACCCCGTTCCCCAGGTGGCCGTTGGCCTCCAGCACCAGACCGCTCTGCACCAGGGCTGCCACCGCCCGCCGCCCCTCATCATTTGTTCCCGCCAGCGCCAGCTCCACCTCTTGCCGGGTGATGAGGGGCTCCTGGGCCAGATACCGCCCACAGATGAGCAGCAGCGCCGTCAGGGCCAGGTATTCATCCACCGGCTGCCGGTCCGGTTCCTGGGCCCGGCGGGCGGCGGTGAGCCGGGCCAGGTTCTGGTAAGCAAAGGCGACCTCATTGCCGAAGAGCACCACCAGCCAGCTCCAGAAGATCCACATCACCAGGAAGAGCAGGTGATAGAGGGCGCCGTAGATGGCGTTGTAATAGGTGGCCATGCCCTGGAACCAGGCGAAGACGGCGTGGGCCCCCTGCCACAGGGTGCCGCCGATGACGCCGCCCAACAGGGCCGCCACGAAACGCACTCGGGTGTTGGGCATCACCAGATAGATGAAGGTGAAGGCCACCCACAAAAGGCCCAGGGAGAGCAAGGAGGAGGTAATCCAAAAGAAGGCCTCCGGCATGAAGGCGCTCAAAAAACGCCTGAGATCCGGCTGGCTTAAAAGGCCGCTGGTCAGGGACAGCCCCAGCGCCATGAGGATGGGCAAAAGGAGGAAGATGCTGAGATAGTCGCTGAGGCGGCGGCTCCAGGGCCGGATGCGGCTCACCTGCCAGGTGGTGTTGAAGGCCGCCTCCACATCGGTCATCAGGATGATGAGGGCGGCCAGGAGCCAGATGACCCCGAAGACCCCCAGGGAGGTCACCTGGGTGCCCTCCACGTATTCCAGGATCTGCACGGCGAACTCATGGGAGCCGGGAGAGAGGCGGTCCAGGAGATGCGCCGCCAGCAGGCGCTGGATCCCCAGGCTCTTGAGGATGGCAAAAAGCAAGGCCAGAAGCGGGATCAGGGCCAGGATGGTGACGTAGGCCAGGGAGGCGGCGGTGAGATAGGAGCGGTGGCGCACCAGACCCTGCCAGGCCAGCAGCAGCAGCCGCAGGGCCTGTTTGCCGGGGTGGTCCTCCCCCTCCCAGAGATAGACCCGAAGATATTCCCGCCCGCGGGCGATGAGATCATTCACGGGAGTCGGCCTCGCCTTGGCCACGCCAATGTTTTAGGTGATAAACGACCGTGAGCGAAGATTCCTGGGAGACAGCTCCCACCGGCTTTACGGGCGCCGGAGATCCCGGAGGCGGGGATCGTCCTCCCGAAGCTCCAGGGTCACGGCCTTGCCGGTATTCTGGCCCAGCTTCTCCAAGGCGGCCACCAAAAGGGGGTCCACCGCCTGGCGCAGGTCCGCAGTGGTGCCGGAACTGCGGGCCTCCCCCACCCACAGGGGCCGGGAGGTCTTCTTTTCCCGGTAGTCCCGGCCCGCCACCACATTCAACAGGACCCAGCGGTCATAGATGGCGGCGGTGGAGTAGGTGGCGAAGCCCGGCCAGAAGAAGACGTAACCGCCGTGCCAGTAATGGCCGGCCCCCACCCCGAAGCTCCACTCCGGGGAGATGATAGTGCGGGACGCCCCGGGCCCGATGCCGTAAGTAAACAGCATGACAAAGTCCGCCTGCTCACAAGGGACCACGCCGAAGCCTTTCCGGGTGAGCAGGCGCTCCAGCTTGGCCTTGATCTCCCGCTCCAGCAGGGGGTTCTGGGCCTGGGGGTTTTCCGCCACGCAGAAGCGGGCCCCCGGCGGGATGGCCACCGCCGCGGCCGGGTCGGTGTAGCCGTTGACCAGCACCGGCAAGGTGGCGGCGCAGCCCATCAGGCTCGCCAGGGCCAGGCCAAGAACGATCGCCCCCCACATTTTGGCTGCGTGACTGCGGGTGTCCGTCATCTCGGCTTCTCCCCACCAGGCGCCTTACAGCCCCGCCTCAAGGCGTCACCTGGGCCAGGATCTCGTGGAGCTTGCCCTTGACCTGCTCGAGGGGCGGCAGCACCGGCAGGGCCGGCGCCTCCTCCGCCGTCAGTTTCCGGCGCTTGAAGCGCATGCGGGTGGAGAGCTCCTCCCGCTCCGGGGCAAAAAGGCCCCCGGAGATCACCTCCCCGCCCCCCTCCATGGCCTCGATCTGGGCCGCTATGAGGCCGAAATCAAAGGAGGCGTTGAATTTCTGGATGTCTTCATTGAGCAGGGTGAGGTGGATCTGGAGTTTGTGGTGGCGCTCCTGGAGGGCGGCCAGGGTCTTTTGCAGCTCCTCATAGATTCCCAGGACCAGGTTGCGGAAGCGGCGCCAGGCGGTGAAACCCCGGGCGGGGCGGTGGGCCAGGAGGGCCTGGCGCTGGGCCGGGGTGAGCTTCTGAAACTCGTCATAGAAGGGCCAGGGGCTGAGCCCCAGGGCCGCCATGACCCGGGAGATCACCTGCTCGTTCTTCAGGGCGGCATACAAGGCGTGGAAGAGCCGGGCCGCCTTGGCCACCTCTTCCCGGTAGGCCGCGGCTTCGTCCTCCAGGGCCTTGGCCTCCTCCTCCAGATAGACCCGCTCGGCGAAGTAATGGTCCACGATTTCTTTTTTGATCTGAAATCTTAAGGAATCCAGCGCCTTTTCCAGGTCGTCTTCGGTCATGGCTCACTCCCGGGGGGCGACTCGTCGGGTTCAGGGGCGGGGCCGGCAGAGGGGAGGGGAGCCAGGGGCAGCTCCTCCAGGGGCAGCTCCCGTTCCTCGCCGCCGGCGGTCTCCAGGGTGACGGTCTGGCGGATCATGTTGTAGCGGATGATCTTGGCATCGCCGTCCGGGAGGCGCACCCGCTTCCCCACCCGGGGCAGATGCCGGCGGATCTCCTGATAGGCGGCGTACTCATAGGTGAGGCAGCACATCAGCCGGCCGCAGACCCCGGAGATCTTGTTGGGGTTGAGGCTGAGCTGCTGCTCCTTGGCCATGCGCACGCTCACCGGCTCAAAGTCCCGGATGAAGGCGGCGCAGCACAGTTTCTGGCCGCAGACCCCCAAGCCCCCCACCATCTTGGCCCGATGGCGCACCCCGATCTGGCGCAGCTCGATGCGGTTGCGGAACTCCTGCACCAGGTCCTTGACCAGTTCCCGGAAATCCACCCGGCCAGGCGCAGTGAAGTAAAAGACGATCTTGCTGCCGTCAAAGAGCACCTGGGCCCGCACCAGGTGGATGGGGAGCTGGCGGGCCAGGATGCGGTCCTGGCAGAAGGCGAAGGCCCGGGCGGCCAGGGCCCGGTTCTTCTCCGCCTGCTCCAGGTCTTCGGGGGTGGCCCGGCGCAGGATGGTCTTGAGGTTCTCCGGCGGCCGGGGGAGCTCCAGCTCCCGGTAGATGGCCTCCACCGTGCCCAGCTCCGGGCCCTCCTCCAGGGCCACCACCACCCGGTCCCCCCGGCGCAGGTCCTCGCCGCCGGTGGCCAGGGAGCAGCAGTGGCTGCCCCCGTTCAGTCGCACTTTGATCAGGTCCATGTTGCCGTCGTCGCCAGGCGGAAGCCCAGGATATCCAAAGTCAGCTCCGGGTTGAGATTGGCGGCCAGGTGGCGCTGGGCCCGGGACAGCGCCGCAAGCCTGTCCAGCCAGGCCTCCGGCCGGCCGGTGCGGCTCTCCCCCTGCAGCTCCGGCAGCCGGTCCTGGTGCGCCAGAAGTTCCAGGGCGCCTCCGGCCTGCAGCACCAGGAGGTCCCGATACCATAAAGAGGCCAGGGCCAGGAAGGTGTCCGCCTCCGGGACACTTTTGGCCAGCCGCTGGGCCCAGGCCAAGATATCGCCGGCCCCTCCCCGGGCCAGGGTGTCCAGGTCGGCCAGGACCTGATCCCGCTGGGTCAGGAGGGCTTCGGGGTCCATCATCAAGGCCCGCCCCAGGGAGCCGCCGCTTAAGGCCGCGATGAGGGCCGCCTGGGCCGGGGTGCGCCCCCGCTTTTCCAGCTCCCGGCGGATGAGGGCCGCAGGCAGAGGCGCAAAGGTGAGCTTCTGGCAGCGGGACACGAGGGTGGGGAAAAGGTCGCCCTCCTGGGCCGCGGCCAAAATGAGCAGATGCCGGGGCGGGGGCTCCTCCAGGGTTTTGAGCAGCGCATTGGCGGCGGCATCGTTTAGGGCCGCGGCGGGCTTGATGAGGGCCACCCGCCAGCCGCCCCCCACCGGCGGGTAGGCGGTGAGCTGGCGCAGTTCCCGGATCTGCTCGATTTTGATCTGGGGCTGGCGGCCCTCAGAGGTGGGCCGAAGCACCAGGAAGTCCGGATGCGTCCCCGCGGCCAGGCGCCGGCAGGAGGGGCACAGCCCGCAGGCTTCGCCCTCGGGGGTGGGGGCGGCGCAGTTGAGGCGGGCGGCCAGGGCGGTGGCGGTGGCGGCCCGGCCCACGCCCTCGGGTCCCAGGAAGAGATAGGCGTGGGCCAGCCGGTCCTGTTTCAGGGCCATGGCGAGGTAGCCCAAAGCGCGCTCCTGCCCCAGAATGTCCCGGAAGAACAGGGTAGGGGCGACCTCGGCTTGCTGGACGCGTTCCGCAGTGGTCATTTTATTAATCCACAGGACAATCTTCTAATGAATTTGGTCTAATAAAATCTTCATTCTATGCGAAATATATGTAAAGTAAGTTGGAAGAATTATAAATTGTATTATACTAAATATTATTAATATAAAAAATGAAGCAGAAGGAAAAATGAATATACTTAATAAAAACAGGAAATAAAATAGCGAAATGTTAAATAAATGTATTTGGGTGAATTCATTATCCTGCTCTTTTGATGCAAAATATTGCCATGGTCCTAAAGCCATTCCCCAAGACCATAAAAGATATGGAACGTAGTTTAAATTTATTCCTCCTGTATAAAAACTAGAACAAAAAATAAATGCAAAAATACATGTAATTACCATTAATAAATTAGTATAAGTAATTGATAGAAACTGAAATATAAATGTTAATTTACTCTTTTTTTCAAAAAGGTAAAGAGCTAAACCTGAAATAGCTATGCCAGGTACCATTAAAAAAGAAAGTATTATAGGAAGGAAAATCATAAATAAAAATCCATAACCTATAAGTCGCCATTCTCCTAGTATAGCAAGCCATATTCCGCCAATAATGCCACTAAGAAGATTTAACACTAAAATAGGTAGTCATTAATTGTAATATTGTAATAAACATACTTTTTCCTCCTGCAATAATATCTCATAATAAATAATCTACTCCCACTCAATGGTGGCCGGGGGTTTGCTGGAGATGTCATACACCACCCGGTTGACCCCCTTGACCTCGTTGATGAGGCGGTTCATCGAGCCGAAATTCCTTCCGCAGCCTCACCCTGTGTGCAGGCCGCACCGGGGAATCTTGGCCGGCCGGCGTGGCGCCTCTGAGCCGGAGCCGCCTTTAGCTTCGGGGCTTGACCGCCCGGATCAGGACCCCTCTGGTGACCGGGGAGCTGTCAAAGCCGGTCTCCCTGACCATCTCGACCTGAGTGAATCCCGCTTTTTCCATGAGCTCCAGGAAAACCTTTCCCGGAATGGCGCCCCCCTCTCACCTGGCCCAGCGGGCCAGGCGACTCTCCAGGTCGGCCGGCAGTTCCCCCACGAGCACCTCATCCGCCAGCAAAAACCGGCCGCCGGGTTTCAGCACCCGAAAAACTTCGGCCAGGGCCCGTCCTTTGTCCACCACCAGGTTGAAGGCGCCGTTGGAGAGCGCCACCTCGAAGCGTTGGTCCGGAAAGGGAAGGTTTTCTGCGCCGGCAACCAGGAAGAGCGCTTGCGCCACGCCGGTGGCCCGGGCATGTTCCCGGGCCCGGAGGGCCATCTCCGCCACCACATCCAGCCCCACCACCCGGCCGCCGGGCCCCACCAGCCGGGCGGCCAGCAGGGCATCAACCCCGGCGCCGCACCCGATATCCACCACCGCCTCCCCCGGGACGAGCGGCCCCAGGGTGAAGGGATTGCCCACCCCGCAAAACGAGACGGCCACCGACTCAGGCAGGGAGGCAAGGAAATCCTCCGGATACCCCAGGGCCTTAAGCCCGTCCGGACCGGTGGGGTAGCGGAAGAGGCCCGCGGGGCAACTGGCCACCCGCACATATTTTTCCCGCAGGCTGCCAAGCACCCGCCGCCGCTGGTCCGGCGTCAGGTCCACAAAAGGGAAGTCGGCGGCAGACACAGATGGCTACTCCCACTCAATGGTGGCCGGGGGTTTGCTGGAGATGTCATACACCACCCGGTTGACCCCCTTGACCTCGTTGATGAGGCGATTGGCCAGGTGGGCCAGGAACTCGTGGGGGAGCCTGGTCCAATCCGCGGTCATGGCGTCGGTGGAGTCCACCACCCGGAGAGCCACCACGTGCTCATAGGTGCGCTCATCGCCCATGACCCCCACGGTGCGCACCGGCAGGAGCACCGCAAAGGCCTGCCAGACCTTGCGGTACCAGCCGCTTTTTTCCATCTCCTCCAGGACGATGGCGTCGGCCTCCCGGACGATGGCCAGGCGCTCCGGAGTCACCTCGCCCAGGATGCGGATGGCCAGGCCCGGCCCGGGGAAGGGGTGGCGCCAGAGCAGGGAGTCGGGCAGGCCCAGCTCTTTTCCCACCTCCCGCACCTCATCCTTGAAAAGCTCCCGCAAGGGCTCGATGAGCTCCAAAGGCATGACCTCGGGGAGCGCCCCCACATTGTGGTGCGTCTTGATGGTGGCCGAGGGGCCTTTGAAGGAGACGCTCTCGATGACATCGGGGTAGAGCGTCCCTTGGGCCAGGTATCTGACCCCGCCGATCTTTTTCGCCTCCTCGGCAAAGACCGCAATGAACTCCCGGCCGATGCGCAGGCGCTTCTCTTCCGGGTCAGTGACGCCCTTGAGCAGGGCGAGAAAGCGGTCGCTGGCGTCCACATAAACGAGATTGAGGTGCTCCCGGTCCCGGAAGAGATGCACCACCTCCTCGGCCTCGCCTTTGCGGAGCAGGCCGTTGTTCACGAAGATGCAGGTGAGGCGGTCGCCCACGGCCCGGTGCACCAGCACCGCGGTGACCGAAGAGTCCACCCCCCCGGAGAGGGCGCAGATGACTTTGTCTTCCGGCCCCACCCGCTCCCGGATGGCCTTCACCGTGGCCTCGATGAAGGAGTGCATGGTCCACAGGCCGGAGAGCTTGCAAATGCGGAAAAGGAAGTTTTTCAGAATCTCCCGGCCGTGGGGGGTGTGCTTCACCTCGGGGTGGAACTGCACGCCGTAGAGGCGGCGGCGGGCGTCCCGGATGGCCCCCACGGGCGAGGCGTCGCTGCTGCCGATGACCTCAAAGCCCGGAGGCGGCTCTTTCACCAGGTCGCCGTGGCTCATCCACACGGTCTCCAGGGGGGCCAGCCCATGGAAGAGGTCGTTGAAGTAGTGGATGGTGAAAGTCTTGCGGCCGTATTCCCGGGAGACCGCGGGCTCCACCTTGCCTCCCAGGAGGTGGCTCAAGAGCTGCAGGCCGTAGCAGATGCCCAAAACCGGCACCCCCAGCTCCAGGACCCGGGGGTCCAGGCGAGGGGCGTCCTCCTCATAGACGCTCCGGGGTCCTCCGGAGAGGATGATGCCCTGGGGCGCGAATTTGCGGATCTCCTCCAGGGGCAGGGAAAAGGGGTGGATTTCGCAATAGACCTTGAGCTCCCTGACCCGGCGGGCAATGAGCTGGGTGTATTGGGAGCCAAAGTCCAGAATGAGGATCTTTTCCTGATGGGGGTCGGTCATGTCCGGTCCTGCAGGCGACTCCGGTGATGTCCCAAGGAGGGCCAAAATCTTTGCTTTTTTCACATTATAGCGGCAGCGGCGGGAAAAAACAACGCGCCGAGGCGCCGCCAGGGCTTCGGATTGTTCCTTGCCTCCCGAAGCAGGAAGGGTTAGCCTATGGGAGAGGAACCTCCATCCCATGAGGGATTGGGGAAGTGGGTAGGGGAGAGGGGGCAGGGGGGTGCCCCCTGGCCCCCTCTCCCGAGGACTCGTTTGCAGAAAGGAGACGTAGTCATGTCCAAGCGGAAATACACCGTCCGGGCCGAATGTCCGGCCTGCGCCTGCGGCGACATCACCTTCCTGGGGCCGGAGAAGCTCAGGGAGAAATTCATCGGCGACGAAAAGGAGATTGACATCCTCTGCCCCATGTGCGGCACCAAGACCAAGGGCAAGGTGGAGGAAGAGGAAGCGAAGTGACAAGGCCGGGGAGGGGCCCGGTTAGCCCCTCCCTGCAAGGCAGGCTCAGCCCGGACCGCCGGGGCCGGCGTCCCGCACCGCCGGCTCCACGGTGCCGGCGTATTGGCGGAAGTTCTGCCGGAAGCGCTGGATGAGCTCCCGGGCGGTGCGATCGTAGGCCTCGGTATCGGCCCAGGTCTGGCGGGGGTGCAAAATCCGCTCCGGCACCCCGGGGCAGGTGTCCGGCACCATCAGCCCGAAGAGGGGATCCTGGTGGCAGGGGATCTCCTCCAGGGCGCCGGACAGGGCGGCCCGGAGCAGCGCCCGGGAGTAGGCGATGTCAATGCGGTGGCCCACCCCGTAAGGGCCCTCGATCCAGCCGGTGTTCACCAGCCAGCACTGCACCCGGCCCTCCTGCACCTTTTCCCGGAAGAGACGGGCGTACACCGAGGCGGGCAGGGCCATGAAGGGCGCGCCGAAGCAGGTGCTGAAGGTGGCCTGGGGCTCCTTGATGCCCCGCTCGGTGCCCGCCACCTTGGCGGTGTAGCCGCTCAAGAAATGGTAAGTGGCCTGCTCCGGGGTAAGCCGGGCGATGGGCGGCAGGACCCCGAAGGCGTCGCAGGTGAGCATGAAGATGTGGCTGGGGGGCGGCCCCACCCCGGAGCGCACGATGTTTTTCAGGTGGGTGATGGGGTAGGCGGCCCGGGTGTTCTCCGTTAAGGAGTCGTCGTCCAGGTCCAGGCGGCGGGTCACCGGGTCGATGGTGACGTTCTCCAGCACCGTGCCGAAGCGCCGGGTGCACTCATAGATGTCCGGCTCCGCCAGGGGGTTGAGGCGGATGACTTTGGCGTAGCAGCCGCCTTCGAAGTTGAAGATGCCCTCCTTCCACCAGCCGTGCTCATCGTCGCCGATGAGGCGGCGCTCCGGGTCGGCGGAGAGCGAGGTCTTGCCGGTGCCGGAAAGCCCGAAGAACAGAGCCGTGTCCCCCTTCTCCCCCATGTTGGCGGAGCAGTGCATGGAGAGCACCTCCTGCTGGGGGAGGTAGTAATTCAAAATGGTGAAGATGGATTTTTTGATTTCGCCGCCGTAGCTGGTGCCGCCGATGAGGATGAGGCGCTTGCCGAAGTTCACCAGGATGAAGGCCTCGGAGTTGGTGCCGTCCAGCTCCGGCACGGCATGGAAGCCCGGGGCGCTGATGACGGTGAAATCCGGCCGGTGCTCCTCCAGGAGCTGGCGGTCCTTGATCTGCACGAACATGTTGCGGGCAAAGAGGTTCTGCCAGGCATAGGTGGTGATGATGCGGATGGGGATGCGGTAGCGGGGGTCGGCGCCGGCATAGCAGTCCTGGATGAAGATGTCCCGCCCCTGGAGGTAGGCCAGCAGCCGGTAGTAAAGGAGGTCGAATTTCTCCGGATCCAGGGGCTGGTTCTGGTCCCCCCAGGCAATGTGGGCGGCGCTGGTGGGCTCATAGACGATGAACTTGTCCTTGGGGGAGCGGCCGGTATAGGTGCCGGTGCGCACCACCACCGGCCCCAGGTGGGCGATGAGCCCCTCGCCGTGGGCCACGATCTTCTCATACAGGGCCGGGGTGGTGAGGTTCCAGTAGGCCGCGGCCACATTGCGGATGCCGTGGTATTCCAGGCCGTAGGCGGGCATAGCAACTCCTAAAATGACCAGGGGTTGGCGGAGAGGGCGTGGGAGAGGAGGCAGGGGGCTACTATTCCCTGGCCCCATCTCCATAAAAGATTACCCCATCCTCTGCCTTTTTCATAGTATCTCAAGCCGCCAAGGGAACCTGAGAAAATTTTCTCCCGCCAGTGGCCCGCTGGCCTCTATTTTTAAGGAAATAGTCCCAAGGAGGGCATCATGACCGAGGAAACCTTGGCCACGGCAGCCCCCTCCGGCCCGCCGGAGCTCAGCGACGCCGATATCTATGAGGCCATGAAGGAGATCCCCGGCTACCTGGACATCACCCCGGGGAGCTTCAAGGAGGTTTACCGGCTGGCCTTCCGGCTGGCCCGGAAACGCCTCTTTGAGGAGGTGACCGCAGCTCACCTCATGACCCGGGAGGTGATCGCAGTGCGGCCGGAGACCCCGGTGGAGGAGGTGGCCCAGGCCATGGGGCGGGCCGGGATTTCCGGGGTGCCGGTGGTGGATGGGGAGAACCGGGTGGTGGGGGTGATCAGCGAGCGGGATTTCCTCCAGCGCATGGGGGCCAAAGAGGGCAATTTCATGAGCCTGGTGGCCCTTTGTCTTAAGACCAGGGGCTGCGTGGCCGTGCCCATCAAGGAGAAGCGGGCCGCCGATCTGATGAGCGCGCCGGCGGTGACGGTGGCTCCCGACACGCCTTTGCGGGAGATCCTGCAGCTGTTTGATACCCGCCACATCAACCGGGTGCCGGTGGCGGATGCCGCGGGACGCCTTCAGGGCATCATCACCCGGGGGGACCTCATCCGGGTGCTGGGAGGGCTCAAGTGAGCCGCCTGAGCGAGTATTTCCGGAAGATGGCGGGCACCTCCATCAGCCCGCCGGGGGTGGATCTCCAGGAAATGCTCGTTTCCGGGCTGGGAGGCTTTGTGGGCATCGGCCTCTTAGCACTTTTGGAGTCCCACCTGGTGGCGGGCACGGACCTGGTGCTGCTCATCGGCTCCTTCGGGGCCTCGGCGGTATTGGTGTACGGGGCGGTGAAAAGCCCCCTGGCCCAGCCCCGCAATGTCCTGGGGGGGCACCTCCTCTCCGCCCTGGTGGGGGTCAGTGCGGTGAAGCTCCTGGGGCCCCACACCTGGCTCACTCCGGCCCTGGCGGTGGGCCTAAGCCTCATCCTCATGCACGCCACCCGCACCCTGCACCCCCCAGGCGGGGCCACGGCCCTCATCGCCGTGATGGGGGGACCCAAGATCCAGCAACTGGGGTACCTGTATGTGCTGTTGCCGGTGGGGGCCGGGGCGGTGCTTCTGCTGGCGGTGGCGCTCCTCTTCAACAATCTTATCCCGAGGCGGCGCTACCCGGAGTTCTGGTGGTGAGGGAAACCGGGGCCTTTGGGCTTGCCAGATGGATAGCCTGAGGGTGGGGGGTCATGAGGGCCACGTTCCTGGCTGAGGGGAAGCCGGGCGGCCTCGCCGGTCTGTGCCCTTGGCTCCTCCCATGACCGTTCTTAAAGCCGCTAGGCGCGGCGGCCGGGGCTCAAGCAGGGGGCCGGGGTGTCGGTGAGCTTATCCGGCCAGGAATACACACAGTAGTAGTAGAAGGGCTGCTCGCAGAAACACACCGGGTTTTCCTCGTGCATCAGGTAGGGGCACTCAAAGCAGCAGGGGGGAAGCTCCTCCGCCTGGCTGAAGGGCACCCCGAAGCGGCCGGCGCGGAATTCCTCCAGGATGAACATGGGGCCTGAGGCCTCCAGGGGATGGGATCCTTGCAGAGGGGGCCGGGGACCGGTGACCCTCCTTCCCCCACGCTCCCTGCCCTCTCCCTTGTAACGAGGGAGGTGGGGGAGAGAGGGGAGGGCCACTGTTCCCGGGCTTTTTCCCTCCCGCCACACGCGGTGACGGTCACATGGTAGCAGAGTGACCCCGGAGGGGGCAAGCCCTCTTCCCGCCCTTGCACTTCGGCCTGGTTGCGGTACAATCAGGCGCACATGCCGGGAGTCCTCCCGGCCTCAGCCCGGTGTCCTGTCCATGAAAACTCTCTTCACTTTGGCACTCCGTTTCTTTGCCTGTTTTGTGGCGGCCAAATTCCTCCTGGGCCTTCTGGGGGAGGGGAGCGCCGGGGCGCTCTTGCTTTTGACCTCGCTTCTGGTGGCCAACCTCTATCTCTTCGACCTGCTGGATTGGTATTACGAAGGGGCCTGGCGCCGGGCCCTGACCCCCAAGGAACTGGGCTGGCTGATGACCCGCCTGACGGTGTGGCTGAACCGGGTGCGGGGCCGTCCCCGGGAACCCCAGGACCCCTCCCGGCCGCCGGAGTCGGGGACCTCGGGGAAGTGAGGGAAATCCCTGGGAGGGGCGAAATTTTTTCCATTGACGCAGAATTTGCGATTGTTGTAACATTCACAACGTCTGAGGTGCCCATGACTTTGAAGCGACTCCTGAGCGAGCGCCGGGCCGCCATCCTGGAGAAGTGGCGGGACCGGGTCTTTGCCTGTTATCCCCCGGAGACCGCCAGCTTTATGCGGCAGGAGGCCGACCACTTCAGCAACCCGGTGGCCCATCGCCTCACCGAGGGGCTGAAAGGGATTTACGCCGCCCTCTTGGGGGAGTCCCCGGCGGCGGAGGTCTCGGCCCAGCTGGATGAGGTGCTGCGCATCTGGGCGGTGCAGGATTTCACCCCCTCCCAGGCCCTGGCGTTCGTCTTTTTCCTCAAGCCCATCATTCGGGAGGAGCTGGCAGGTGAGCTCAAGGCCGATGCCGCCCTCGCGGCGGAGCTGCTGGATCTGGAATCCCGCCTGGACGGCGTGGCTCTGTTGGGCTTCGACGTCTACATGCAGCGGCGGGAGAAGCTCTCCGAGCTGAAGGTGTCGGAGATGAAGGCCCGGATCAGCGGTCTCCTCCGGCGGGTGGGGGTGGATCCCACCACCCTGTAAGCCTCTGGCGGCGCCGGCCAAATTTAGACGAGGTGACGGTACATGAATTTTACCCAACGTCATATCACGGTGGCCCTGGCGGCGGTCCTGGGACTCATCGCCGTGGCCTACGTGGGGGTGCAGGGGAACCTCCAGCTCCTCTTCGGGGTGGTGGTGCCGTATCTGGCTCTCCTGCTCTTCTTTGAGGGGATCATCTACCGGGTCATCAAATGGGCCCGCTCTCCGGTTCCCTTCAAAATCCCCACCACTGCCGGGCAGGTGAAGTCCCTGCCGTGGATCCCCCGCACCCTGGGGGACAAACTGGACAATCCCGAAAGCAAGGCCTGGGTGTTCGGTCGCATGGCCCTGGAGGTCCTGGCCTTCCGCAGCCTCTTTCGCAATACCCGCACCGAGCTGGTCAGCGACCCCAAGTTTCCGGAAAAGGCCCGGCTGGTGCACTGGTCCTACAAGTGGCTGTGGCTGGGGGCCATTGCCTTCCATTACGCCTT
This sequence comes from Desulfobaccales bacterium, assembly GCA_037481655.1. NCBI lineage: Bacteria > Pseudomonadati > Thermodesulfobacteriota > Desulfobaccia > Desulfobaccales > Desulfobaccales bacterium. The sequence goes on from JBBFLF010000030.1 coordinate 23,927, forward strand.
TCTCATCATTGTGCTCAGGCACCTCCGGTTCTTCTTTGAACCCACCCCCCAACCCATCGCCCTGCTCTCGGAGATTGACGGTTTCTGGCAGTTCTTCATCCCCACCTTCTATCTGACGGACATCATCATCGTCCTGGCCCTGCTGTATCTGCTGGGCCGGCGGCTGGCCAACGCCAACCTGCGCTACATCACCCTGGCGTCTGACTACTTCCCGCTGTTTCTCATTTTGGGCATTGTCACCACCGGGATTTTGATGCGCTATTTCTTCAAGACCGACATCACCGCGGTGAAGCAGCTGGTCATGGGCCTGGTGAGCCTGAAACCGGTGATCCCGGCTGGGATTTCGCCCCTGTTTTACGTGCATCTCTTCCTGGTGTGTGTGCTCTTGGCCTATTTTCCTTACAGCAAGCTCCTGCATGCCCCGGGGGTCTTCTTCAGCCCGACCCGCAATATGCCCGGCAACAACCGGTGGGAGCTGCACGTCAACCCCTGGAATTATCCGGTGAAGTTCCACCCCTACATGGAGTACGAGGACCAGTTCCGGGATGCCATGTATGAGGCCGGGATTCCGGTGGAGAAAGAACCTGAAACCGCGGAAGTGGAAGAGGAGTAACCGATGAGTCTTCCGAAGCCCGAAGAACTTGCCCGCGTCAATTACCAGCCCCCGGCCCGGGGCTGGATGGAGGTCAAACCCGATTTTCGCCCCGGCACCTACTGCAACGCCGCCTCGCCCAAGTGGCTGGAGTGGATTGATTACCCCTATCCCCGGGCCTGGTCGGTGGCCGATGAGGACTGGCAGCTGCCCCAGAACTGGAAGGAGATCGTCCTCGAGGGCATGGAGGACCGCCTGGCCCGCTTCCGGTCCCTCAAGCTCTTCTTCGACATCTGCGTGCGCTGCGGGGCCTGTGCCGACAAGTGCCACTTCTTCCTGGGCACCGGCGACCCCAAGAACATGCCGGTGTTGCGGGCCGAGCTCCTGCGCAGCGTCTACAAACGCTACTTCACCCGCATCGGCAAGGCCCTGGGGGAGATCGTGGGGGCCCGGGACCTGGATGAGAAAGTGATCAAGGAGTGGTTCTACTACCTCTACCAGTGCACCATCTGCCGGCGCTGCTCGCTTTTTTGCCCTTACGGCATCGACATGGCGGAGATGACCCTCCTGGGCCGGGAGATGCTGGCCTCCGTCGGCCTCAACATCGACTGGGCCCTGGCCTCGGTGGCCCAGTGCTACGACAAAGGCAGCCACATCGGCGCCACCCCCCAGGCCTTCAAGGACATGATCGACTTCCTGGCGGAGGAAAACGAGCGCATCACCGGCATTAAGACGCCGGTGTCCTACAACCGCAAGGGCGCCGAGATCCTCTTCGTCACCCCCTCGGGCGACTACTTTGCCGACCCCGGCACCTTCACCCTGATGGGGTATCTGCTGCTCTTCACCTATCTGGACCTGGACTGGACCTTCAGCACCTACGCGGCGGAAGGCGGCAACTTCGGCTGGTTCGTCTCCCACGAGATGGGCAAGCGCCTCAACGCCAAGATCTACCATGAGGCCGAGCGCCTCAAGGTGAAGTGGATCCTGGGCGGCGAATGCGGCCACATGTGGCGGGTGTGCAACCAGTACATGCCCACCTGGTACGGCCAGGTACCCAGCTTCCTGGAGGTGCCGGTCTCTCCCATCACCGGCACGGTGTTTGAAAACGCCCGGGTGCACAAGATGGTGCACATCTCCGAGTTCACCGCCGACCTCATCCGGCACAACAAACTGAAGCTGGATCCCCAGAGGAACGCCCACATCAAGCTCACCTTCCACGACTCCTGCAACACTGCCCGGGGCATGGGCATCTTTGAGGAGCCCCGCTACATCATTCAGCATGTGCTGCCGGAGGGCCATTTCTTTGAGATGCCCCCCAACACCATCCGGGAGAAGACCTTCTGCTGCGGCAGCTCCAGCGGCATCAACGCCAACGAGAACATGGAGCTGCGGATGCAGGGCGGCTTCCCCCGGGCCAACGCCGTGCGCTATGTGCATGAGCGCTACGGGGTCAACCATCTGGGCTGCATCTGCGCCCTGGACCGGGCCACCCTGCCCACCCTCTTGCAATACTGGGTGCCGGAAGTGGACGTCACCGGCATCACCGAACTGGTGGGCAACGCCCTCGTCTTTGAGGGTGAGATCGAGCGCACCACCGACCTCCGGGATCGGGACCTGGTGGGTGTCGGCGAACAAGAAGGCGGGGAGGAAGAGGAATAAATGGCTGACTATAAAAACGAATTCGGCTGGTTCGCGCCCAAGCCCACCGTGGAGAAGAAGATTTACAGCCTCAAGGCCGTGGCCGTGGGGCTGGGCATCTTCCTGGTGGTGTTCGGCGCCCCCTTGCTCCTGAATATGGGACAGGTCCATCCGGTGCCCCAGCCCAGTTTGGACACTCCGGCCATCCAGAAGCTGGCGGAGAAAGAGCGCCAGTGCGTGGAGCCCACCGAGTGGATGCGGGCCAACCACATGCAGCTCCTGTGGGATTGGCGGGAGCAGGTGGTGAGGACCGGCGAGCGCTATTACACCACTTCCCAGGGGAAGAAGGTGTTGGCCAGCCTGTCCAACAACTGCATGGAGTGTCACAGCAACAAGAGCCAATTCTGTGATCAGTGCCACAATTACGTGGCGGTGGTCCCCAACTGCTGGGGCTGCCACCTCCCCAAGGAGCAGAACGTGGCAAAGGCGGAGGGGAAGTGATGGGCATCAACCGACGCGACTTTCTCAAATTGGCCGGCCTGTTGGGCCTGGGTGGCAAAGCGGCCTTTGAACTGGTGCTCCCCGGGGAGGTGGAGGCGGCGGTGGCCAAGACTCAAGCCACCGGCACCCGCTGGGCCCTGGTGGTGGACATGCGTAAGCTCACCGACAAGGTGGCGGCCCGCTGCATCGAAGCCTGCCACAGCCTGCACAACGTCCCCAATTACCTGGAGCCCCCGGATCCCAAGCTGGCCCTGTCCGAAGACCTGAAAAACCGCTGGCAGATCAAGTGGATCTGGAGCGACGTCTATGAGCACGCCTTTGTGGGCTTCGAGCAGGATCATCAGTGGGACAAACTGAAGGGCATGAATTTCCTGCTCCTGTGCAATCACTGCGAGAATCCCCCCTGTGTGCGGGTCTGTCCCACCCAGGCCACCTACCGGCGGCCCGACGGCATCGTCATGATGGACATGCACCGCTGCATCGGCTGCCGCTTCTGCATGGCCGGCTGCCCGTATGCCGCCCGCAGCTTCAACTGGCGTGACCCCCGGCCCTACATCGCCAAGATCAATCCCAACTACCCCACCCGGGAGATCGGGGTGGTGGAGAAATGCCTGCTCTGCGAGGAGCGCCTGGCGCAGGGGCAGCAGCCCGCCTGCGTCGAGGCCTCCGGCGGGGCCTTGATCTTCGGCAACCTGAATGAGGAAAATTCCCCGGTCAGGGCCGCCTTGCGGGCGCACTACACCATCCGGCGCAAACCCTACCTGGGGACCAACCCGCAGGTGTACTACATCGTGTGAGGTCGTCATGCTGGAAAACGCCTTTGTCGGAACCCGACGTTATTTCACGCTGCTGGCGGTCCTGGCCACCCTCTCGGCGGTGGGTTTCCTCGTCTACTTGAAGCAGCTCTCCTTCGGTTTAGGCATCACCGGCATGAGCCGGGACGTGTCCTGGGGCTTCTACATCGCCCAGTTCACCTATCTGGTCGGCGTGGCGGCCTCCGCCGTGATGGTGGTGCTGCCCTATTACCTCCACGACTACAAGGCCTTCGGCCGGGTCACCATCCTGGGGGAATTCCTGGCGGTGGCCGCCGTGACCATGTGCCTGCTCTTCATCATCGTGGACCTGGGGCGGCCGGACCGGCTGTTCAACGTCCTCAAGTACCCCACCCCCAACTCGGTCCTCTTTTGGGACATGATCGTCCTAAACGGCTATCTGTTCCTTAACCTGGTCTGCGGCTGGTTCGTGCTGGAGGCGGAGCGCAATCAGGTGCCGCCCCCCAAGTGGCTGAAGCCCCTGATTCTGCTCTCCATCCCGTGGGCGCCCTCCATCCACACCGTCACCGCCTTCCTGTACGCGGGCCTGCCGGGGCGGGGCTACTGGCTCACCGCCATCATGGCCCCCCGCTTTCTGTCCTCGGCCTTTGCCGCCGGCCCGGCCCTGCTCATCCTCCTGGCCCTGCTGGTCAGGCGCTACACCAAATTTGATCCGGGCCGGGAACAGATCCAGACCCTGGCCAAGATCGTCACCTACGCCATTCTGGTGAACGTGTTCTTCTTTTTCTGCGAAGTCTTCACCGTCTTCTACAGCCGCATCCCGGAGCACATGGACCACTTCTACTACCTGTTCTACGGCCTCCAGGGCAAGGGCTGGCTGGTGCCGTGGATGTGGTTCTCCATTGTGGGGATGTGCATTGCCGCCCTGCTCATGGTATCGCCCAAGATCCGGCAGAATGAGACCACCCTGGCCCTCACCTGCGGGCTCATCATTATCACCACCTACATTGACAAGGGTCTGGGCCTCATCAGCGGCGGTTTTGTGCCCAACCCCCTGCATCAGGTGAACGAATACGTGCCCACCGTGCCGGAGATCATCATCACCCTGGGGGTGTGGGCCACCGGGTTCCTCATCCTCACCATCCTCTACAAGGTGGCGGTGAGCGTCAAGGAAGAGATCCGGGCCTGAGCGGGCCAGTCTGAGACCTGACCGGGCGGGGAAGGTGGCCGCCTGCCCCGCCCGGCCTATTGCATCCTGATTTTGCAGACAAGGGAGGCCTCCCTATGGAAGTGAAGACCATTCTCTGGCCCACCGACCTGTCCAAGAACTCCCTCAAGGCCCTGCGGCATGTGGTGTCTTTGGCCGATAAATACGGTGCCAAGGTGGTGGTGCTCTATGTGGGCACCGATCTGGGCAGCATGCTTGCCGCCTATGGCTACCCCAACCAGGAACACCTGCAGCATTTCCGGGAATGGGAACTCAAACACGCCCGGGAGCAGATGCAGCAATTGTGTGAGCCGCACCTCAAGGCCTGTCAGGCGCTGGAGATCAAACTGGTGGAGGGGGACGCGGCCACCGAGATCCTGAAGACGGCCAACGAGGTGAAAGCCGACATGATCGTCCTCACCACCCACGGCCGGGGCCACGGGGAACTGGACCAGCGCACCCCGGCCTTTGGCAGCGTGGCCGCCAAGGTGATCCGGGGCGCCAAGGTGCCCATCCACATCGTCAACCCCTTCATGGAAAGCTGAGATAAGGCGGAGGAAGGCAGAGCCAAGGGGCCCAAGACGGCCCCTTTTTATTTTGGGTTTTGGGGGAGGGGGCTAAGGGGCAGTGGCCCCTTACCCCCTCCCCCAAGCCCCCACCCCCAATCCCTTATAGGGGAGGGGAGTGTGAGG
>JBBFLF010000031.1 GCA_037481655.1 Desulfobaccales bacterium
CCCAAACCCCCTCCCCCAACCCCATATAGGGGGTGGGGAGGGGAGTTTGAGGGGAGGGCGGGGGAGCCACCGCTCCCCCTGCCCTCCCCTCAAGATACTCAGTCACGGGGCCTATCCGGCGTTGGCGGCGGCGCATCTGGCCGTGGCGGCGTCGGGCACGGTGACGGTGGAGGCGGCGTTGGCGGGCACGCCCACCATCATTGTGTATCGGCTGTCCCGGCTGACGTATCTGTTGGGACGGCTGCTGGTGCGGGTGAGGTATATCGGCATGGCCAATCTGTTGGCCGGGGAGGAGATCTTCCCGGAGCTTTTGCAGGATGATTTCCGGCCGGAGAGCGTCGTGGCGGAGGTGGTGCGGCTGCTGCAGGACCCGGCCCGTCTGGAGAACATCAAGCGGGGCTTGTCCCGGGTGGTGACCTCTCTGGGAGGGCCGGGGGCGGCGGCCCGGGCCGCCGCGGTGGCTGTGGAAATCCTCTCCCGGGCCGATAAGTCTTAAGCGACACGCCACATCTCATGATAAAATGGCACCATTACACTTCGTTGGGGGAGGGGGCTAAGGGCCGAGGGCCCTTACCCCCTCCCCCAAACCCCTTCCCCCAAACCCATACAGGGGGTGGGGAGGGGAGTTTGAGGGGAGGGCGGGGGACCCACTGGTCCCCCGGCCCTCCCCTCAAGAAATTCCCTCAACAGTCCCCCAACCAAGCGGCGGTCTGGGTGACAGAGGCCGCCAGATCAGTGGAGGCAAATGCTCATGCTTAAGAAGATTCAATCCCTGCTCGGGCCGGAGGCGGAGGATCTCCTCACCTACAAATGCACCGGCATCCCCAAGGAGAGCCTGCATCTGCCGGGGCCGGACTTCATTGACCGGGTGTGGGCCTTAAGCGACCGGCCGGCGCCGGTGTTGCGCTCCTTGGCGGCCCTGTTCAACCATGGCCGGCTGGCGGGCACCGGGTATCTCTCCATCTTGCCGGTGGACCAGGGGGTGGAGCATTCCGCCGCGGCCTCCTTTGCGCCCAACCCCGCCTTTTTCGACCCGGAGACCATCGTGCAGCTGGCCATCGAGGGCGGGTGCAATGCGGTGGCCTCCACTTTAGGGGTATTGGCGGCGGTATCCCGCAAATATGCCCACAAGATACCTTTCATCGTGAAAATCAATCACAATGAGTTGCTGACCTACCCCAATATCTATGACCAGACCATGTTTGCCAGCGTCCGGCAGGCGTATGATCTGGGCGCGGTGGCCATCGGGGCCACCATCTACTTCGGCGCCCCGGAGAGCCGCCGCCAGATCCTGGAGGTGAGCGAGGCCTTTGAGCAGGCCCATGACCTGGGGATGGCCACCATTTTGTGGTGCTATCTTAGGAATCCGGCTTTCAAGACCGCCTCCAAGGATTACCACAACGCCGCCGATCTCACCGGCCAGGCCAATCATCTGGGGGCCACCATCAAGGCGGACATCATCAAGCAGAAGCAGCCGACGCTCAACGGCGGCTTCCAGGTGCTCAATTTCGGCAAGACCCACGCCCGGGTATACTCGGATCTGGCGGGTACCCACCCCATTGACATGACCCGCTATCAGGTGGCCAACTGCTACATGGGCCGCATCGGGCTCATCAACTCCGGCGGGGCGGCCGGGGGGGCCAGCGATCTGGCGGAGGCGGTGCGCACCGCGGTGATCAACAAACGGGCCGGCGGCATGGGGCTCATCTCCGGGCGCAAGGCCTTCCAGCGACCCATGGCGGAGGGGGTGGAGCTCTTAAACGCCATCCAGGATGTTTACCTCACTCCCGAGGTCACCATCGCCTGAGCCGTGGTGAGGTGGACCGGTTACCAGGAGGGCGGTGGTCAGCTTAGGGCAGTGAGGAGGCGGTTGGGATGTTCACCGGCCTGGTGGAAGGCATAGGCACCATCACCGGCATCACCCGCATGGCGGAAGGGGTCAGGCTCACCATTGCCCCGCCCTTCCCCGTGGCGGAGCTCACCCTGGGGGAATCGGTGGCGGTGGCCGGCGTCTGCCTCACCGTCACCGCGGTGAGCGGCGGCGCCTTCCAGGCCGAGGTCTCCCCGGAGACCCTGCGGCGCACCACTTTGGGGTTGAAAAAGGTGGGGGAGCGGGTAAACTTGGAAAGGGCCCTGCGTGTGGGCGACCGCCTGGGGGGCCACCTGGTCACCGGCCACGTGGACGGCACCGGGAGGGTAGAGGAGCGCCGCCCGGGGCCGGATCACCTCTTTCTCCGCTTCCTGGCGCCCCCGCCCCTGTGTCCCTTCATCATTGAAAAAGGCTCCATTGCGGTGGACGGCGTCAGCCTGACGGTGAATGCGGTGCAGGGCCAGAGCTTTTCCGTGAATATCATCCCACACACCGCGGCCAAGACCACCCTGCCGGAGCTCAGGGTGGGGGACCAAGTCAACCTGGAGGCGGACATCATCGGCAAGTATGTGGCCCGGCTGCTTAAAGCCCATCTGCCGGGCAAGTCGGGCATAGACGAAAATTTCCTGGCGGAACACGGGTTTTTATGACCCTGAGGCCCGTCTGGGAATAAGGCGGGGGGAGGCCTATATTTGTGGCCGACCCGTAAGGCCAGCAGGCAGAAAAGTTGTAATGGCAAGGACGAACGGCCATGCCCATATCTCCCATTGAAGAAATCATTGAGGACATCCGCCAGGGCAAGATGATCATCCTGGTGGACGACGCCGACCGGGAAAACGAGGGCGACCTCACCATGGCGGCGGAGAAGGTGACCCCGGAGGCCATCAATTTCATGGCCCGCTTCGGCCGGGGCCTCATCTGCCTGGCGCTGGCCCCGGAGATCGTGGAGCGCCTGAAGCTCCCCCTGATGGTGCGGGATAACCAGTCGGCCTTCGGCACCAATTTCTGCGTCTCCATCGAGGCCCGGCGGGGGGTGACCACCGGCATTTCCGCCGCCGACCGGGCCACCACCATCCTCACGGCGGTGGCGGACAACGCCCGGCCCGAGGATCTGGTGAGCCCCGGGCATGTCTTCCCCTTGCGGGCCCGCAAAGGCGGGGTGCTGGTGCGCACCGGCCAGACCGAGGGCGCGGTGGACCTGGCCCGGCTGGCGGGCTTGAAGCCCGCGGGCGTGATCTGCGAGATCATGAACGATGACGGCACCATGGCCCGCATGCCGGACCTGGAGGTCTTTGCCGAACAACACGGCCTCAAGATCGCCACCGTGGCCGATCTGGTGGAGTACCGCCTGAGAAACGAGTCCTTTGTGCACCGCCGGGCCACCGCCAAACTGCCCACCTACTTCGGGGAATTCACGGTGCATGCCTACGATAATGACATCGACGACAACCAGCACCTGGCCCTGGTGATGGGGGAGATTGTGCCCGATGAACCCATTCTGGTCCGGGTACACTCCGAGTGCGTCACCGGGGATGTCTTCCATTCCCTGCGCTGCGACTGCGGCGATCAGCTGGAGGCCGCCATGGCCCGGGTGGAGCAGGAGGGCAAGGGCGTCATCCTCTACATGCACCAGGAGGGCCGGGGCATCGGCCTGGTGAACAAGATCCGGGCCTACGAGCTGCAGGATGCCGGTGCCGACACGGTGGAGGCCAACGAAATGCTGGGCTTCAAGGCGGATCTGCGGGACTACGGCCTGGGGGCCCAGATTCTCCGGGACCTGGGGGTCCGCAAGATGCGCCTGATGACCAACAACCCCAAAAAGATCATCGGGCTGGAGGGCTACGGCCTCCAGGTGGTGGAGCGGGTGCCTCTGGAGATTCCCCCCAACCGGGTGAACCGCAATTATCTGAAGACCAAGTGCCTGAAGCTGGGGCACATGCTCAAGCTCGTCTGAGAGGTTGCCGATGCGTGTGCTGGAGGGGAAACTGTCAGGGGCGGGCCGGCGCTTCGCCCTGATTGTCAGCCGCTTCAACGCCTTCATTACCGAGCGCCTGCTGGAGGGCGCCCTGGACTGCCTGAGGCGCCACGGGGTGGCGGAGGACGACATCACCGTCATCCGGGTACCCGGGGCCTGGGAAATTCCGCTCACCGCCAAGATGCTGGTCTCCCGGCCGACCGTGGCTCGGCCCTATGATGCCATCATCTGTCTGGGGGCGGTGATCCGGGGCTCCACGCCGCACTTTGACTATGTGGCGGCGGAGGTGAGCAAGGGCGTGGCCCAGGTGGGGCTGGAGAGCGGGGTGCCGGTGCTCTTCGGGGTGCTCACCACCGATACCCTGGAGCAGGCGGTGGAGCGGGCCGGCAGCAAGGCGGGCAACAAAGGCTACGCTGCGGCCGAGGCCGCCCTGGAAATGGTTAACCTTTTCAAAGACCTGGGGGTCTAAGTTTGTGGGGTCCATCTCCCGCAGCCGTTGCCGGGAGCTGGCCCTGCAGCTCCTGTATCAGGCGGACTGCGTCGGTCACCGGGAGGGGGAGGCGGTCCGCTTCTGGCGCCATTTCCAGGAGACCGGCAGCCCCGCCCCCCGTTATCTGGAGGAGTTGGTCCAGGGCGTGGCGGCCCACCAGGAAGAGCTGGACGCCCTCATCCGGCGCACCTCCCAGCACTGGCGCCTGGAGCGCATGAGCCTGGTGGACCGCAATCTCCTGCGGCTGGCCATCTATGAGATGAAATACCATCCCGAGGTGCCGGTGAAGGTGGTGATCAACGAAGCGGTGGAGCTGGCCAAACGCTACGGCAGCGAAGACTCCTTCGCCTTCATCAACGGCATCCTGGACCGGGTGCGCCAGGAATTGGGCCGGGAGGTTTGATTTTCACTTTTCAAATGTTTAGTTTGTAGGTAGGAAAACGGGACCCGGTAATCCTGAGCCTGCCGGGATCCCTGGAACCACAGGAAGGGGGAGCTTTTCAGGCTTCCCACCCGCCCGGTGAGGAGGAGACATGAATCTGAAAAGACTGATCGCGGCAGGTGTGATTCTGGTGTTTGCGCTTTCGCTCTTCGGTTGCGCCACGGAGAGCGGCTACTATGACACCGGCCGGTCCGCCGGCGTGGGCGCCCTGGGGGGTGCTGCCACCGGCGCGGCTTTGGGCTCCATCATCGGCGCCGCCACCGGCTCTCCGGCCACCGGCGCCTGGGTGGGCGCAGCCACCGGCGCCATCGTGGGGGGCGTGGGGGCCTATCTCTATGCCGAGCACCGCAACAGCCAGATGCGCTCGGCCCAGGCCGCGGCCCGCACCTATAATTACAGCCCCACCCAGGGGAATCTGGTGCAGATTGACCAGGCCTACGCCAACCCGGCCAGCGCCCGACCCGGGCAGACCATCACCCTGGCCATGGCCTACACCATCCTGACCCCGGACAACGCTCCGGTGCCGGTGACCATCACCCGGGAGGTGCGCAAGGACGGCCAGATGGTGGGCCAGCCCTACTCCACCCAGGTGACCAACACCAACGGCTCTTACACCGATACGGTCAACTACGTGATCCCGCAGAACGCCCCCCGGGGCACCTATGCCGTCACCAATCGGGTGACGAGCAGCGCCGGCACGGCGGAGCGGGTCTCGTATTTCACCGTGATGTAAATCCACGGCAACCGGGGAGGGGTGCAGAGCCCCTCCCTGAAAATTCCCTCGGGCCCTCCTGACGTTAGGTAGTGGAGAACCCGTCTGGTTACAGCGCTCTCCCGGCGCATCAGCGGGTGATGCCCGCCCTTTGATTTTCCTGCTCCTCCCCTTTGACAACCGCAAGTGATTTGGATATAAATAGCATTTGTCGCTCCTTGCTCTGGGCCCGGCTGCCCATGGGCTATTCATCCACAAGGAGGCACAATGCGACATTATGAATCGGTCTGGGTGGTGCATGGCGACCTCCCGGACGAGGAAGTCAAATCCGCCATCGACAAGTTCAGCAAAATCATCACCTCCCAAGGCGGGGTCCTGTTCAAGCTGGAGGAATGGGGCCGCCGCAAGCTGGCCTACAAGATTGACGGCACCCTGCGGGGCTACTACATCCTGATGGATTTCGCCGGCACGCCCACCACGGTGCGGGAACTGGAGCGCAACTACCGCATCGATGACCGGGTGATCCGCTACCTCACCGTCAAAAAGGCCGACAAAGTGGACGTGGCGGCCCGGCAGGCGGAAATCGCCGCCCAGCAGGCCCAGGCGGCGGCTGCGGCCGCGCCGGAGGAGGAAGCTCCCGCCGCCACGGCTGACGAGGCCGCGGGGGCCGGGGAAGCTGTGGCCGCTGAGGAGGAGGAGTAAGCATGCCTGCCATGCCGCGCCGCAAGCGCAAGCAGTTTTTCGTCCGCCGCAAGGTCTGCCGCTTCTGTGTGGACTCCAAGCTGGTCATCGATTACAAGGATGCGGCCACTCTCAAGCAGTTCATCACCGAGCGGGGCAAGATCATCCCCCGGCGCATCTCCGGCAATTGTGCCCGGCATCAGCGGTCCCTGACCCGGGCCATCAAACAGGCCCGGCTGCTGGCGTTGATGCCCTACGTGCCGTCGCCGCCCCCGGCATAACGGAGCCTTCAGGACCACCGTGGCTGGCCGGCTGGGCATCTGGCTCCTCGGCCTGAGTTTTCTGGCCGCCTTGGTTTTCTTGGGACGCCTGACCCCCATGGCCTCGCTGTTTTTGGGGGTCTGGCTGCCCTTGCCGGTCCTTGCCGTCGGCTGGCGCCTGGGGAGTCGGGCCGCCTTGCTGCTGGCGGGGGTGGCCGCCGGCGGTCTCTTCCTGCTGCCGCCCGGCCCCGCCGGCATCGCTGAGCACCTGAATCTCCTGGAGCTCCTGGCGCTGGGGGCGGTGCTCAGCATCCTGCGCCAGCAAGGGTATTCCCTGCCCCAGACGGTGGCCTATGGGGTCGGGGTCCTGGTCTTGATCTCCGGGGGCTTTCTTCTGGCTCAGGGATGGTTCACCGGACTAGGTGCGGTGGGCCTCCTCCGACAGAAGGCCGAGGCTGTGGCAGCCATTTTGACCCAGGTGGCGGCGGAGGCGGGTCTGGAGAATCCCGGCTTCCCGTGGGGAGGCGCCGGCCGGGCGGAGTGGGGCTCGCTGATCCTGAAGATCCTCCCGGCCCTGTGGGTGATCAACACCACTTTGGTGGCCTGGCTCAATCTGGTCCTGGTCCGGGGCTGGGCTTTGGCCCGGGGGGAGATGGAGCTCGAGCCGCCTCTTTACCAGTGGGGCGCGCCGGAATGGCTCATCTTTCCCTTTCTGGGCGCCGGCTTTCTCCTGCTGGCCCCGGTGCCGGTCATGCGTCTGGCCGCGGTGAACCTGCTTCTGGTTCTGGGACTGGTCTATTTTTTCCAGGGGCTGGCGGTGATGGCGGCGCTCTATGAGCGTTTCCACTTCCCCGGCTTTCTGAGATTGTTGGGATTTCTCATCGCCTTCATGAACCCGGTCTTTCTGGTGGTGACGCTGGTGGGTCTTCTGGATCTGTGGCTGGATTTCCGCCGGCTGAACCAGCCCCGGGAATCGTAAGGAGCATATCCGTGAAAGTCATTCTCAAAGAAACCATCCCATCCTTGGGCGAGCTGGGCGCCGTGGTGGAGGTGTCCCGGGGCTTTGCCCGCAACTACCTCATCCCCCAGGGCAAGGCCCTGGAGGCCACCCCCGGCAATCTGGCCCTCTTTGAGCAGCAGCGGGCCAAGCTGCTCCGCCGCCAGGAGAAGGAGAAGATGGCGGCCCAGGAGCTAGCCCAGCGCTTAAGCGGCACCGTGGTCACCCTGGCCCAGCGGGTGGGGGAACAGGAGCGCCTCTATGGCTCCGTGACCGCGGCCATGGTGGCCGAGGCCCTCAACGCCCAGGGCTTCGAGGTGGACAAAAAGCAGGTGGAGCTCGCCGAACCCATCAAGCAGCTGGGTTCCTACGAGGTCATGGTGCGCCTGGCCGCGGGGGTCAAGGCCCCCATCCGGGTGGACGTGGTGCCCGAACAGTAATACCACCTCCGGGGGAGGGATCCCAGCCATGGCTCGCAGCCGCAAACCCTCCGGCCCCGGCGGCCCGCCCCCGTCTTTGCCTCTGGGCTACACCCCGCCCGCCCACCTGGAGGCGGAGCAGTCCGTCCTGGGCGCCATCCTGCTCCGCCCCCAGGTGCTGGACCAGATCTCCGACCTGCTCGTGCCGGAGGATTTCTACCGCCCGGCCCACGCCCTCATCTTTCAGGCCATGCTGGACCTCTACCACCGGGCCGAACCGGTGGATCTGGTGACGGTGACGGCCCTGCTCAAGGAGCGGGGCCAGCTGGAGGAGGCCGGCGGCCCGGTCTTTCTGGCGGGCTTAAGCGAACAGGTGGGCATCGCCGCCAACGCCCTCTATTATGCCCGCCTGGTGCATGAAAAGTCCGTGCTCCGCCGGCTGCTCGCCCGCACCCAGGAGATCGCCCAGGCCTGTCTGGGACCGGTGGAGGATGTGGATGAGTTCCTGGATCGGGTGGAAAAAGAGGTCTTTGAGGTGGCCCAAAGCAAGGTGCGGCCGGGCTTCCATCCCCTGGGCACCCTGGTCATGGGGGAGATCGAGACCCTGGAGGCCATCTGGCACAAGGACAAAGGCCGCATCACCGGCGTGCCCAGCGGCTTCAAAGACCTGGACGCCCTCACCGCCGGCTTTCAGCCCGGGGACCTGATCATCATCGCCGCCCGCCCCAGCATGGGCAAGACCGCCCTGGCCCTGAACATCGCCTTCAACGCCGCCTACACCGGCCAGGTGCCGGTGGCCTTCTTTTCCCTGGAGATGTCCAAGGAGCAGCTGGTGCGGCGGCTGCTGAGCAGCGTGGGCCGCATCGACGCCTCGCACTTAAGGCGGGCCTTCCTCACCGGCGAGGAATGGCAGCGCCTGCAAGAGGCCGCCGGGCTGCTCATGGACACCCCCATCTATATTGACGATTCGCCGGCGGCCGCGGTGCTGGAAGTCAGGGCCAAGGCCCGGCGTCTCAAGGCGGAGGGCAAGCTGGGTCTGGTCATCGTGGATTACCTGCAGCTCATGCGGGGCCGCCCCGACGCCCCCAGCCGGGAGCAGGAGGTCTCGGAGATCTCCCGCTCGCTGAAAGCCCTGGCCAAAGAGCTCAATGTGCCGGTCATTGCGCTTTCCCAGCTCAGCCGCAAGGTGGAGGACCGCCCCAAAAAGGAGCCGCAACTGGCGGACTTAAGGGAATCCGGGGCCATCGAGCAGGATGCCGACGTCATATTTTTCATCTACCGGGACGAGGTCTATCATGAGACCTCGCCGGAGGCCGGCACCGCCCGCATCTACCTGAAAAAGCAGCGGAACGGCCCCACCGGCGAATTCAAGCTCTACTTCGACAGCAAATACACCCTGTTTGCCGATTACGCCGAAGAGGACGCGATGCCCTACTGAGTCTGCATTACGGCGTGGGAAAACAAAAACCGGGCAGGGAATCCCCCCTGCCCGGTTTTTTTAATCCGTTCAGGATCATTTTTTTACTGGGGGACCGAGGGCCAATGGCCCCTGTCCGGCCTTCTCCTCCAACCCCTTATGGGGGGTTGGGTGGGGAGTGTGAGGGGAGGGCGGAGAGTCACCCGTCCCCGTATCCTCCCCTTACTTATATCCTTAATTAGCCAACTTTTACCTCGATCTTCCGGGGCTTGGCCCGCTCCACCTTGGGGAGCACGAGGGTCAGCACCCCGTCGTTCATGGTGGCCTCGATGCGGCTTTTATCGATGAGCTCCCCGAGCTGGAATTCCCGGTAATAGTCCCCGGTGGCGTATTCCTGCCGGAGCATGGTCTCCCCGGCGCCCATTGGCGGGGCGATCTCCCCCTGGATGATGAGGAGGCTGTCTTTGAGGTCCAAGGTCACCCGGTCCCCGGACACTCCGGGCATATCCGCCACCAGCACCAGGGCCTCGGGGGTTTCATAGATGTCCACCGCCGGCAGGAAGACCCGCCCGGGACGCACCCGCTCGCCTTTGGCCGGAGCCTCGGCCTTCACCTTGGGAGTCAGCTCTTTGTCTGCCATGGCACCTCCTCCCTCAGGCGCTCTTCACCGCGATCTTGCGGGGCTTGAGTTCCTCGGGCTTGGCCAGGGTGATGGTGAGGATGCCGTCCTGGCAACGGGCCTCCACCCGGTCCGGATCCACCGGCCGCGGCAGGCGCACCACCCGGCGGAAGTAGCCCGCCTCCCGCTCCCGGCGGTGGTAGTTGACCCCTTTTTCCTCGGGGATCTTTTTCTCTCCCCTTAAGATAAGACTGCGGTCCTGGATCTGGATGTCCAGGTCTTCGGGCTTTACGCCCGGCAGCTCCGCCCGCACATAGATATGGTCATGGTCCTCGGAAATATTCACCGGCGGATAGACCCCGGTCCACCAGGGCCTGAGGCCCAGCTCCTCCTCAAAGAGGCGGTCCAGTCGCCGCCGCAGTTGCTCAAATTCCCGGAACGGATCCCATTCCGGTTCCCACCAAGAAAGGGGCATAGACAATATCCTCCGATATATCAGGAAGTTATCTCATCTGAGGTTACCCAGAAAATAAGCACCCCCCTTGAGGCGGTCAAGCCGGCGCCCTTGAAAACCCGGAAATTTTTTATACACTTGAGAGCGCATAAGAGTGGGAGAGGGGGCCAGGGAGCGTGGCCCCCTGCCCCCTCTCCCACACCCTCTCCCCCAACCCCATATAGGGGGTTGGGTGGGGAGTTTGAGAGGAGGCCGGGGGAGCCACCGTTTCCTTTGGCCTGCACATCAATCTGCTGAAGGAGACGGGAGGCCTAATTCAAAACGCATTACCCCTCGACCGTTTCTCTTCAGCTCATTTCTGGGAGAGGGGGCCAGGCAGCGTGGCCCCCTGCCCCCTCTCCCACACCCTCTCCCCCAACCCCATATAGGGGGCGGGGCGGGGAGTTTGAGGAGAGGGCGGGGGAGCCACCGCTCCCCCGACCCTCACCTCAAGCCATACTTAAGGAGCCGCAGATGGCCTTTCCCTGGACTGAGGTGCACTGGGTGCTGCTGGATATGGACGGCACCCTCCTGGACAAGCACTATGATGATTACTTCTGGGAGACCCTGGTGCCCCAGGAGTATGCCCGCCGCCGGGGCCTCACCCTGGCCCAGGCCCAGGCCGAGGTCTTCGCCCGCTATCAGCGGGAGGAGGGCACCCTCAACTGGACGGACATCGACTTCTGGTCCCGGGAGCTGGAGCTGGACATCCCGGCCATGAAGGAGAGCATCCGCCACCTCATCGAGGTGCACCCGGACGCCGAGGATTTTCTGCGCTTCCTGCGTGAGCAGGGCAAGTTCGTGGCCCTGGTCACCAACGCCCACTGGAAGACCCTCAATCTCAAGATGAACCACACCGGCTTACTGGGCTTTTTCGATGCCGTCATCTCTTCCTTTGACCTGGGCTATCCAAAAGAAGACCTGCGCTTCTGGGAGGCCCTGAAAGCCCAGTTCCATTACGAGCCGGAGCGCACCCTCCTCGTGGACGACAATGCCGAGGTGTTGGCCACCGCGGAGCGCTACGGCATCCGGCATCTCATTTACAAAGCCAAGTCCAGTTCCCAGTTGCCGCCCCAGAACCATGCCCGCTTCCCCTCCATTGCCAGCTTCCGGGAGCTGATGGCCTGAGCGGTGCCGTTTTTTTACTTCTTAGGGCTCGCCTACACCGGGATGGGAATGCCCTCCCCCAGGTCAATGGTGGCCGGCAGGGCCACCGGCCCGGTTTTGCGCTCCCAGAGGACAAAGTCCCCCAATTTCACCACCCCCTTGCCTTCACAGGCCACCGGGGTGATGGCCTTGATTTTGCCGTCCTGGATTTTGAGGCACACCTCCTTGAAGGTCAGGGACAGGAGGATGTGAAAGGTAAGGCGCCGGACGCTCATGTCATTGACCAGGACCTCGATATAGGGATGGTGTTCAGATTTGACGGTGTGTTCCCCCAGCTCCAGGTAGATGACCTCGTTGGGCGGATAGTGCTCTCGGTTGAGGTATTTGAAGAGCAGGCGGAAGTTATTCCAGGCCTTCACCAAGATGCCGGGGGTGGAGACCTGGAAGAGCTTGGGGATTTCCGCCGCCACCTTCTCCCAGGCGCCGGTCCAGGCCAAGGCGGGGGCCGCTGCGGCCAGGTTCTGCCGCAGGGCCGCAATTTCCGGGCTCTGTTCCCAGGCCTCTCGGGGGAAGGCTCCGGGAGCCGGCAGGGCGAAAAACTGCTGCAAAGTCAGGGCGTCATTCATGTTCCCTCCGCTCTCCCCTGACGAGGGGCCCTGGCGCCTCCAGGTCCTGGGTGCCGGGGTCGGCACAGGCCCTCAGACGCAACTCCAGAGTCCTGGGCTCCCCGTCGGGCCACTCCATAGCCGCCTGCATGTCCTCCAGACCCCCGGGCCGGGCCGTGACCGCGGCCGGCCGGGGTCTGAAGCCCTTTTTCAGGAAATGATAGCCTGCCAGCCCCAAAAGGGAGGCCAAAGCGCCGCCCCCCACCAGGTAACCCGCCGGCAGCGCTTGCCCCACATAGAGATGGACCGGGCTTCCCACCCTGACCTCCCGGCCGGCGGGAGGCTCCTGGCGGAGGATGAGCCCTGCTCCCCGCAGGCAATACTCCTGCCTCAGTCCCCCCGGCCGCAGGCGGTGTTCCCGGAGCACGGCACTGGCGCGAGCCACCTCCTGGCCCCTCAGGTCCGGCACCCGCACGGTGTCCCGCTCACCCCCGGATGGCGGCCGCCAGTCTTCCCGGCCAGGCTGTGGCGGTGAGGGCGGAGGCGGGGGTGCAGGCCGGCGAGCCAGCCAGACGCGGACGCGGCTACCCCGGTTTCTCCAGGCGCCGGGTTCGGGATCCTGGCGGATGACAGTGCCCTCCGGATGCCGGGCGGATTCCTCCCAGCCTCTTTCTCCCAGCGCCAGGCCCAGATTCCCCAGGCGATATCCAGCCTCCTGAGGCGTGAGCCCAAAAAGGTTCGGCACCTGGACTCTCTCCTGAGCCTCCTCCTGCGGCCCCAAGGAGACCCACAGGTGCACCGGTGAGCCGCGGGACACCGGGGTCCCCGGAGCCGGTTTCTGCTGAAACACCACCCCCGCCGGCTCCCGGTGGCGCTCCCGCCGGAGGTCGCCCACCCTGAGGTTATGGGCCACAATCCTTTCCCGGGCCCGGTTCAGGCTGAGGGTCACCACCGGCGGCACCCGCACGTCCTCAGCGGGCTGCGGCCCCAATGATACCTCCAGGTCCACCCGGGACTGGCGGGCCACCCGGGTGCCGGGACCCGGCTTTTGACTGAGCACCTCGCCTGCCGGTCGGGAATGATAAATTCGATTGACCCGACCCACATTCAATTGCACCCGATAGAGTTCCTCCCGGGCGGGATTTTCCTGGCGTCCCACCAGTAGCGGCACCCTCACCCGGTCATCCCCCGCCGCCACCCACACCGCCACCGCCGTTCCCGGAAACACCAATTCGCCCGCCGGCGGCTGCTGGCGCACGATGGTGCCCGGCGGGCCCCCGCCTCTTGTGGGATTTTCCTGACCCAGCTTAAGTCCCCGGCCTCCCAGGAGTGACTCCGCTTCGCGGGGGGTTCGCCCCTTCAGGTTCGGGACTGGCACTTTTCGGGGCCTTACCGACTCTGCCAGCCACACCCGGACGACAGTCCCTCGCCTGACCCTCTCCCCCGGCGGCGGATTTTGGGCCGCAATGGTGCCCGGCGGCTGCGGAGCGGGCCGCGTCCCCATCTCCTGTAGATTAAGACCTCGTTGGTTGACCAGGGTTCTGGCCTGGGAGAGGGTTTTTCCCATCAGATCCGGGACCACCACGAAGCCTGTGGCCGCGGTCTCTCCCGAGTAAGGGGGACGGCGCATGGTCTCCGCCGGCTGGGGCCATCCCGGCCCCCCCCAGGCAAGCAACGCCAGAAACAGGCAGGCTGCCCACCACGTGAGGCCTGGTCGTGGCTTGGGCATGGGGGCCCTCCCACGTCAGGGGTGAACTTTTCGGGGTGAGAAATCCGGCACCGCGCGGCCGGGTTAAATCTTACACGCTATCAGGTGTGGTCAGGGGTCACGATGTGGGAATGAAGTGGAAGGGTTTACCCGATAACACGGTCACACCATCCGAAGGTTGTGTCAAAGCGCCTGGAGGGGTGGTTTCAGGTCCATTCTCCTCTCCTGGGCTTCACTCCATTGAGTGGATTCCACTATGAGAGGGTGAGGAAATATTGGGGAAGGCGATTTCCCCTAATTTTAATTAAGCCTGATAGCCTAGGGAATGTAAAGAAATTTGCTCTCTTCCCGGAACACCGAAGGCTTTTGTGGGTGGGGTCAGGAATTTGAACCTTTGCCCTCCGAGGTGAGGGCTGGGTAGCCCCTCATCCCCCCACCCTGCCCTGCCCGCCTCAGGCCGGCAGGCGCCGGATGCGGGCCCCCAAGGCGGTGAGCTTCTCCGTCAGGTGGGCGTAGCCCCGGTCCAGATGATAGACCCGGTGCACTTCGGTGGTGCCCTGGGCCGCGAGCCCCGCCACTACTAAGGAGGCGGAGGCCCGCAGGTCCGTGGCCATCACCGGCGCGCCCAAGAGCTGCTTTTTGCCCCGCACCATGGCCTGGTTGGCGGAGATGGTGATGTCGGCGCCCAGGCGCTTGAGCTCGCTCACATGCATGAAGCGGTTCTCGAAGATGGTCTCGGTAATTAGGCTGGCACCCCGGGCCAGGGTCATGAGGGCCATGAACTGGGCCTGCATGTCGGTGGGAAAGCCGGGATAAGGCCGGGTTTTGACATCCACCCCCGTGAGCGTCCCGCCCGGCTCCACGATGATGCGGTCGTCGGTGGTCCGCAGGCGCACCCCGGCTTCCTGGAACTTCTCCAGCACCGCGGTCATGGCGGCCACCGGGGCGTTGGTGATGGTGACCTCGCCCTTGGTGATGGCCGCCGCGGCCAGATACGTGCCGGCCTCGATGCGGTCGGGCATGATGGTGTAAGGGGCCGGGGTGAGGCCGTTCACCCCGGTGATGGTGAGCACATCGGTGCCGATGCCCTCGATTTTGGCCCCCATGGCCACCAGGAAGCGGGCCAGGTCGGCCACCTCCGGCTCCTGGGCGGCGTTGTGGATGCGGGTCACCCCTTGGGCCAGCACCGCGGCCATCATCAGGTTTTCGGTGCCGGTGACCGTGGGGGTGTCCAGGGTGATTTCGGCGCCCTTGAGGCGCTTTACCTTGGCCTCCACATAGCCCTGATTGAGGCGGATCTTCACCCCCATGGCAGAAAGGCCCTTGAGGTGCAGGTCAATGGGCCGGGCCCCGATGGCGCAGCCCCCCGGGAGGGAGACGGAGGCCTGGCGGGCCCGGGCCACCAGGGGCCCCAAGACCAGCACTGCGGCCCGCATGGTCTTCACCACCTCATAGGGCGCCATCCAGCCGGTGAGATGGCTGGTGTCCACGAGGAGGGGCTCCCCCTCCTCAAAGCGCACCCCCATGAGCCCCAGGACCTTTTTGAAAGTGCGAATATCCGCCAGAGGCGGCACATTGTAGAGCCGGTGCACCCCCGGCGCCAGAAGCGTCGCCGCCAGGATGGGCAGGGCGGCGTTTTTGGCGCCGCTGATGGCCACCTCGCCTTTCAGGGGCACCCCGCCGTCAATGACGATCTTGTCCATGGTTGCTTACTAAACCCGCCTCGGATCGTTGCCCGGAGGTGTTTTATGGTCGCTTTATATTCCTATGCCGAATGCTGACGGATTTCAAATAATTTTCTCCCCAGGCCCCTGCGACGGCTCCCTGGACTTTCCCTCGGCAATGCTTAACATAGTGGTGCAACGCCATGAGGGCGAGGGAATCACCCCGCCCCCCCTCATTCCTCCCTATGGAGGTGACCGCCATGCTGTGCAGTCTCTCCACCAAGCTGACCCCGGAGGCCCTCCAGGCTATCACCGGCCTGGAGCAGGAGCTGGGCACGCCGATTTTGGCCTATTCGTGCCGGGAGGACCTGAAACCCGCCGCCCTGGCGCCGGACAAGCTGGCCAGGCTCCAGTCCCTGGAGCAGCAGCTCGGCCTGGTGCTGGTGGCGGTTCAGACCTAAGCCGCCGCCCCGCAGACGCCGCAGCGGCGGCAGACCTCCGGCCGGCAGGGCGGGCTCTCCTTTTCCGCCAGGGCGAGCTGATACTCCTCCCAGAGATACGACTTGGCAATGCCGTGGTCCAGGAGGTCCCAGGGGAAGAGCTCCGTCGGGCCCCGCTCCCGGTAAACGAAGAAGTCCGGGTTCACCGGGCTCTCCGCCAGGGCCCGAGGCCAGCCCCGGTGGTGCGCGGCCAGGAGCATCTCCCCCACCCGGCGGTCGCCCCGGGCCAGCAAAGCCTGGAGATAGGCCCATTTGGGGAGGTCCGTATGCACCCGCACCTCCTTGACCCCCGCCAGCTCCTGGCGCACCAGCTTAAGGCGCCGCTTGAGCTCCGGCACCGGCAGCATGGGCACCCACTGAAAGGGCGTCCAGGGCTTGGGCACGAAGGAGGAGAGGCTCAGGGTGATCTGGCGGAACGGCGGCCGGCCTTTGAGGGCCTTTAACGCCCGGTGCCGCACGTATTTCACCAGCCGGCCGATGGCCCGCACGTCCTCCGGCGTTTCGGTGGGCAGGCCCACCATGAAATAGAGGCGGAGATTGGGGATGCCCGCCAGGGCGGCGGCCTCCACCGCCTGGGCCAGGGTCTCCTCGGTGAGGTGCTTGTTCAGCACCCGGCGCAGGCGCTCGCTCCCGGCCTCGGGGGCCAGGGTCACGGTCTTGACCCCGCCCTGGGCCAAGAGCCCGAAGAGCTCGGCATCGGCGCTGTCGGCCCGCAGCGAACTGATGCTGAGCTCCCCCTTGAGCTCCAGGACTTTGCGGCAGATGTCCTTGATCTCCGGGTGGTCGGAGACCGCCGCGGCCAAAAGCCCCACCTTGCCTTTGCGGACCACCCCTTTTTCCAGTTCCGGCCTTAGCACCGCCAAGGGGCGCTCCCGGGGCGGGCGATAGACAAAGCCGGCGGCGCAGAAGCGACAGCCCCGGGAGCAGCCCCGTCCCAGCTCCACCAGGAACATGTCCCCCCAGTCGCTCAAGGGCGTGAGGATTTCGCTCATGCAGGGGCGGCCGGCCAGATCTGCTACGTGGCTGACCCGCACCCGGGGAGGCAACCCCGCCACCGGCAACATCTCGGCCAGGGTGCCGTCGGGGCCATACACGGGGCTGTAGCCCGCCGGCACATAAGCGCCGGGCACCTCCGTGCCCACGGCCAAGAGGAGCTCCTGCCGGGGGAGCCGTCCCCGCTTCGCCGCCAGGAAGCGGCAGAACTCCACCCCGCCGGCCTCCCCTTCCCCCAGAAAGAAGGCGTCCATCACCGGCGCCAGGGGTTCCGGATTGAGAAAGGCCGCCACCCCGCCGGCCACCACCAGGGGGTCTTCCTCCCGGCGGTCCTGGGCCCGTAAGGGGATGCCGGAGAGCTCCAGGATTTTCAGGATATTGGGGTAGTCGGCCTCAAAGGAGAGGGAGAAAGCCACCACGGCGAAGTCCTTCAGCGGCCGCTGGGACTCGAGGGTGAGAAGAGAGGTGCCGGTGCGCCGGTGCTCCTCCAGGGTGAGGGGGTCCGGCAGGAAGGCCCGCTCGCAGTGCAGATCCGGGGTGTCATTGAGGAGGCGGTAGATTGTCTGGAAGCCCAGATTGCTCATGGCCACCGGATAGACCTGGGGGAAGACCAAGGCGATGGGAACGCGGGCCCCCCACTCCCGCACCACCGCGCCGGTCTCCTTTGCCAGGAGCTCCTTCAGCTGCACCTTCAGCCGCCGGGACATGCGTCCTGTATCTGCCCCCTCACGTTGATTTTCTTCGACTATCGAATATCTTACCAGTTTCTGCCCCGGACCGCAGATTCCCTGGCTGAAAATATTAATTAAATTCCGCAATCTGGAATATAAAGATTTTATAGTATCCCAACCTTAACTCTTCCGCAAGAAAGGCCGATGCGACTATAATGGAAACTTCGCTCTATTCCCATACTCCCGGGAAGACCGGGGAATGGCGCCGGTTGCAGGAGCATCTCCATCACGTTGCCCGGAAAGCCGCTGGCCTGGCGGAATATTGCGACCTCAAGGAGATGGCTTGGCTGGCCGGACTTTTCCATGATCTGGGCAAGGCCCGGCAGGAATTTCAGATTTACCTTAAGGCCCAACATGAGGGCCGCTCTTTGCCTTCCCCGGCCCACTCCCCTTGGGGAGCGCTGCTGGCCTGGCTTCTTATCCGGGGCGATTTTGGCCTGGAGCTGGCCCTGGTAGTGGCCGGACATCACTCCGGTCTGGAGGAAAAGGGTCGTCTTACCGCTCGCCTGCGGGAATTGCATGAGAAATTTCGTGACGCCTTGCCCGCGATGCAGGAATTCTTGACGGGCCTCCTGAAAGACTTTCCGCACCGAAAAATCTCCCTCCCCACCCTAGATAATTTACGGCGTGAATTGCGCCTCCGTTTTGTGCTCTCTGCCCTTGTGGATGCGGACCGGCTGGATGCCGAAGCCCATTTTGATCCGGATCTGGTGTCCCATAGACATGGCGGTCCTGACCTCTCTTCGCTTTGGGAGAAATTTACCCGGCATCAGGAACAGCTTCTGAAGCGAGCAGAACCTACCATGGTCAACGGCATAAGACGGGAAATTTACGAGGCCTGTCTGGCGGCGGCCCTCTATCCTCCCGGGCTCTTTCGCCTGACGGTGCCCACCGGCGGGGGCAAGACTCTGAGCGGCCTGGGATTCGCCCTCCGGCACGCCCTGGAGTATGGAAAAAGGCGAATTGTGGTGGCTATTCCTTACACCAGCATCATTGACCAGACCGCCGAGGTCTACCGACAAGTCTTAGGGGAGGAGGCGGTGCTGGAACATCACAGCCAGATGGACATCCAGGGACGGCTGGAGGAGAAAGAAGGACAGGATCCGCTCACCGTGCGCCTTCGCCTGGCTACGGACAACTGGGACTCTCCCCTGATCGTCACCACCACCGTGCAGCTGCTGGAAAGCCTGTTTGCCCGACATCCCTCCCGTTGCCGGAAGCTCCACAATCTGGCCCACAGTGTCATCATCTTGGATGAGGTGCAAACATTGCCGCCGGGTCTGTTGAAACCCACCGCGGACGTGCTTTGCACCCTGGTGGAGGACTATGGCGTCACCTTGGTGCTGTCCACCGCCACCCAGCCGGCCTTGGATAACGCCCATTATCTTAAGGAGTTTCGGGGAGAGGTGAGGGAGATTGTCCCCGAATTCAAAAGACATTTTGAGCACCTGAAACGAGTCCGTTATGAGAAGCGTCCAGAACCTCTATCCTCGACAGCCTTGGCGGACGAGCTCAAATCCCTTTCCAGGGTGTTAGCCATTCTCAATACCCGACGGGAAGCCCTGGACTTATTTGCTTATTTGTCCGATGACCCCTTTACTTATCATCTCTCCACCCTGCTGTGCGGCGCCCACCGCCGGGAGATTCTGGAGACGGTGCGCCGGCGCCTGAGGTCAGGGACGCCGGTCCGCCTGATCAGCACCCAGGTGGTGGAAGCCGGAGTGGACCTGGATTTTCCCGTCGTCTACCGCGTAGTGGGGCCCCTGGACCGCATTGTCCAGGCCGCAGGGCGTTGTAACCGGGAAGGCCGGCTGGCAGAAGGGCGGGTGATAATTGTGGAACTGGCAGACGGCAAAGCCCCCGGCGGCCCCTATGCCCGAGGGCTGGAAAAGGCCCGCCTGCTCCTACAACTCCATCCGGCAGAGGACCTGCACAACCCGGACTTATATCGGGAATACTTTCACAGATTGTTCAGCGACCTGGAGCTGGATGAGGAAAACATCCAGGCTTACAGGAAAGATTGGGATTTTCCCAAGGTGGCGGAAAAATACCGACTCATTAAAGAGGCGACTCTGCCGGTAGCGGTGCCCTATGGTGAAGGGCTTAGTCGGCTTCACGAATGGCAGACGGCCCCTTCCAGGTCTGCCTGGCACGGGCTGCAGCCCTACCTTGTCAACCTTTACGAGCGGGAAATCCGGCAGTTCCTGCAGGATGGCTGGCTGGAGGAGGTTACCCCGGGCCTTTACCGCTGGCTGGGGGCATATGACCCCCGAAAGGGACCGGCGGGGCCGCTTCATGACCCTTGCGATCTCGTGGTCTAAGCCTGATTTCGGGGTTGACTCTCACTGGCATCGAGTTCGAAAAATTGCAGGAGGTAACGCATGGCTGTCAAAACTCACGTCCGGCTCCGGGCCACGGGGGAATTCGCCTGTTTCTCCCGTCCGGAGTTTAAGGTGGAGCGGGTGAGCTACCCGGTGATGACCCCCAGCGCCGCCCGGGGAATGCTGGAGGCCATCTTTTGGAAACCGGAGTTCCGCTGGGAAGTCCGGGAAATCTGGGTGCTGCAGCATGGGGGTGAATTTGTCCTCCTGCGCAATGAGTTGGAGGAACGCCAGGGGCAGACTCCCATTTTGGTGGAGGACAAGCGTCAGCAGCGGGCCAGTCTGGTGCTCAAGGATGTGGCCTATCTCATTCTGGCGGACTTGCGTCTGGCGCCTCATGCCGACGCCCCTTTGCCTAAATATCTCTCTCAATTTGAGCGCCGCCTGGAGCGGGGCCAGTGTCATCATCAGCCCTACCTGGGAACCCGGGAGTTTGCCGCCCGCTTTGAGCCCTCGGATGGCAGCGAAACTCCTTTGCCCTGGGATCAGGACCTGGGAACCATGCTCTTCGACCTGGCCTTCCGGGAAGACGACCAACGCCAGGAAATGACCTTTCTGCGCCACGGTCGTGAGGGGACCAGGGAAGCCAAGGGTTTTGCCGAGGCCCTGTTTTTCCACGCCCGGCTCACTGGCGGGGTCCTGAAGGTCCCCCAGGAAAAATACTTGGAACTTTATCGCCTGGAGGGCTGGCAATGTTGAATGAAATCGCCGAATTGGCCCGATCCCTGGAAAATGAAGGCACCCTTCTCCCAGTGGGATTTTCCCCTTACCGGGAACCTCTCAAATGGGTCGTCCACATAAAACCGGGAAATCCGCTGTCCGTTTACTTGGAAAAGACAGAAACAGCCAGACCCCGCCCTTATTCTGCCAAACGTACTAGCGGGATTATCCCTTACCCTCTGGTGGATGAGGCCGCTTATGCGTTGGGAGTGGATCGGGAGACCGGAGGCGGTTCTGACCGGCGTGCCGCGGCCAAGCATGCGGCTTTTTTGAAACTTCTCCAAAAAATCCAGCTCTCTCCTATCGTGCAGGATACTGCCCTCAAGGAAGCCCTTAACGTTCTCCAGAAGACTCTGAGTCAGCAACTTTTCCGGAATGATCCCCGATTTCCGGAAATTCTTTCTAAGGACTGGGTGGCTTTTATGTTTGAGGGTGCAGGATTGGAGGGTCAACTCCTTTTCGAACGTGAGGAAATCAAACAATTCTGGGCTGAACACTTAAGCCGGGAAGTGGCAGCCCACAAAAAGACCAGCCTGGTTTCCCATGGCACCTGCTCCGTATGCAATCACCACGCCCAACTCGTCCGCATTGCCCCCACTAAAGTGAAAAAACTTTCCGGTGGTGATCGCCAACTGATGAGCCTCAATGCCAGTGCCTTCATTTCTTTCGCCAGCGATAGTTCAGATGCCCATTTAGGAGTCTGTCTGCGATGCGCGGAGCATATCTCCCAGACACTGAACTACCTGATCCAGGATGAGCGTCACCGCAAAACCCTTCTTTTGGCTTTGCAGGCAGGCGGAAAGGTCAATTATGACTCCCCGGCCAATCAGGTGGCGGTTTTTTGGCAAAAATCTCCCCACGAGGGAGACATTGACGGCCAGGAAATAGAGCTATCCACCTTATCCGTGGCAGCCCTGATGGAATCTGGCCCCGAAGTGGAAGCCACCCTTAACCTTTTGCAATCTTTTTTGGAGACGCCCTGGAGCCCCAAGGATTATGCCCTGGGTATCCCCGACAACCGCTTCTTTCTGGCAGTCCTTTCTCCTAACGGCAAAGGTCGTATAGCCTTGAGAGAGTGGATCGCTGTAACGCTTAATGACTTGAAAGATCGTCTTAAGGCTTACCTTCAGGCTTTGAAACTTAGGAGCCCCGACGGTTCGGCAAGCCGACCGCCAACTATCCCGGAAATCGTTGTAGCCTTAAGAAATGCCCAGGACCGCAAAGGGGGTCTGGCGGAGATCAGCCCCAATCTGGTGCGGGGACTGTTACGCACCGCCTATCTGGGCACCCCCCCGCCCCCCGGTTTGCTGGAGGCTGCAATCAAGCGGCTGCGCTCCCCCCGCGGGCGGGAAATGCAAGTCATTAAACGGCAACCCCCCCCTTTCCAGGTCTTGGCGGCGGTTCTGAAACTGGCCCTTTACTATGGGAAAAAGGAGGCTGAAACCATGGAGCACCTCAACCCTTTGCACCTTGACCCGGCGTATCTGTGCGGCCGGCTGCTGGCGGTTCTGGAGGAGGCCCAACGACGGGCGGCCACCGGCAAACTCAACACTACCCTGGTGGATCGCTTTTACGGTGCTGCGGCCACCGGCCCCGCCGCGGCCTTCGCCCCCCTGGTCAAGCTGGCCCACACCGCCCATCTTCCCAAACTCCGCCGGGAAAACCGCGGTTATCGCCAACTGGAGGAACTGCTCACCGACATCATGACCAAGCTGGAGGCCGCCGGCGGCTTTCCTCACACCCTGAGTCTCATGGCCCAGGCCCAGTTTGCCCTCGGCTTTTACCATCAGCGGGCCGCCTTGGCCGCGCGCTCCAAAACCGAAGAATGAAGGGAGGAATTCACATGACCACCCTGTATACCGATCCCAGCAAGCGCCATGAGTTTGTCTACCTTTTCGATGTCGTCAACGGCAACCCCAACGGCGACCCGGATGCCGGCAATCTCCCCCGCCTGGATCCGGAGACCATGCACGGCCTGGTCACCGACGTCTGCCTAAAGCGCAAGATCCGGGATTACGTCGCCCTGGTGCATAACCAACCCATTTTTATTCAGAGTCAGACGGCGTTGAATCGCCTCATCGTCGAGGGATACAAAAAAGCTGACATTCAGCTGACTCAAATCCCTCTAGAGGATGAAGAGATCATCTCCTGGCTGACCCGTACGGAACTGGACGGCTTTACTTTAGATCTCCAGGATGAGAAGTATGCCCTGATTTATGATGGGAGCATGGGGACTTCACCCAAAGATATCCAGAATGTTTTTCTGGAAAGCCTGAATGACGAGGACAAGGCCTTAAGCGATAAGCTAAAAAAGCTGGCCGGCCAATTGGCCAAATCGGCTCGCAAACCCACCCGGGAAGAACGTCAAAAGGTTCAGGAAAAAATGCTGAGCAAATTCTACGACATCCGTCTTTTCGGGGCGGTCCTCTCCACCGGCCTGAACGCCGGCCAGGTGCGGGGACCGGTCCAGCTCACCTTTGCCCGCTCCCTCTCCCCCATCGTCGCCCTGGACCTCTCCATTACCCGGGTGGCCATCACCCGGGAGGCCGACCGGGCCAAAGGGAAGGAGACGGAAATGGGCCGCAAGCCCCTGGTGCCCTATGGCCTCTACCGGGCCCACGGCTTCTTCAACCCCCATTTGGCGGAAAAGACCGGGGTGACCGCCGACGACCTGGCCCTCCTCTGGGAGGCCCTGCAGAACCTGTTTGAATTCGACCGCTCCGCCGCCCGGGGGGAGATGGCCTGCCGGGGGCTGTATATCTTCACCCATGACAATAATCTGGGGAAAGCCCCGGCCCACAAACTTTTCGACTTGATTCGCATTTCGGAACTGAACTCTGTGCCCCGAAAGTTTGCTGACTATCGGGTCGAAGCCCCCGATCCCGGGGATTTGAAAGTCTTTGGCTTCTCTGGTGTCACCCTTACAGTCCTTTAGAGGATTCGATGGAAGAGGAGAAACCAAGAGACTGGCTCGATCACGAGCTCATCCCCCTCTCCGCCCTGGAGCACTTCAGCTACTGCCCCCGGCAGGCGGCCCTCATCCATCTGGAGGCCGTCTGGGAGGAGAACGTCTTCACCCTGCGGGGCCGCTATGTCCATGAGGCCGCCGACCTGCCGGGGGAGGAACTCCAGGACGGGGTGCGGGTGGAGCGGGCCCTCCCCTTGTACTCCCGCCGCCTGGGGCTGGTGGGCAAGGCGGACATCGTGGAGTTTCACGGCGAGATCCCCTACCCCGTGGACTACAAACACGGGCCTAGGCGGCGCCGGGAGCACGACGACCTGCAGCTCTGCGGCCAGGCGGTGTGCCTGGAGGAGATGACCGGGGTGCCGGTGCCCAAGGGCGCCATCTACCATGCCTCTTCCAGGCGGCGCCGGGAGGTGGAGTTCGACGTCCCGTTGCGCCGCCGTCTGGAGGAGGCGGTGGCGGAGCTGCGCCGGCTCCTGGGGCAGACACGGCTGCCGCCGGCGGTGGCCGATGAGCGCTGTCGGCACTGCTCCCTCGCCGCCGCCTGCCTTCCCGAGGTCACCCGGCCCTCCCCGCGCCTCACCCGGTATCTGACGCGGCTGTGGCAGCCATCGGAGGAGCCATGAAGACTCTGCTCAACACCCTCTACGTCCAGACCCAGGGGGCCCTGCTCCGGCTGGACCACGACACCCTCAAAGTGGAGGTGGAAGGGCGCCCCCGGCTGCAGGTGCCGTTGCACCATCTGGGCTCCCTGGTGCTCTTCGGCGAGGTCTGCGTCACCCCGGCGCTGTTGGCCCGCTGTGCTGCCGACGGCCGCACCGTGGCCTGGCTGTCCCTTCACGGCCGCTTCCAGGCCCGGGTGGAGGGGCCGGTCTCAGGAAACGTCCTCCTGCGCCGGGCACAGCATGAAGCCCTGGATGATCCCCACCGGCCCCGGGAGATCGCCCGCCACCTGGTGGCCGGCAAGCTTCGCAATCTCCGCACCGTGCTTCTGAGGGGCGCCCGGGAGGCCGAAGGGCCGGAGGCGGCAGCACCCCTGAGCCAGGCGGCCCGGCATCTGGCCGAGCTGTTGCGGGAGCTTCCCCAGGCCTCCCACTTGGAGGAGATCCGGGGTCTGGAAGGGGATGCCAGCCGCCGCTATTTTGCCGCCTTTCCCCATCTCCTTTTGGGCGAAGGGGAGGTCTTCACCTTCCGGGGCAGAAACCGCCGGCCGCCCCTGGACCCGGTGAACGCCCTCCTCTCCTTTCTCTATACCCTGCTTCTCCACGACTGCGTGGGCGCCCTCGAGGGCGTGGGCCTGGACCCCCAGGTGGGCTTCCTCCATGCCTTACGGCCCGGCCGGCCCGCCCTGGGGCTGGACCTCATGGAGGAGCTGCGCCCCATCCTGGGGGACCGCCTGGCCCTTACCCTCCTCAACCGGCGCCAGTTGACGGAAAAGGACTTCGACCGGCGTCCCGGGGGCGCGGTGCTCCTCAACGAGGCCGGCCGCAAGAAGGTGCTGGTGGCTTACCAGGAGCGCAAGCAGCAGGAGATCACCCACCCCTTTCTGGAGCAGAAGCTGCCCCTGGGGCTGGTGCCCCACCTCCAGGCCCGGCTGCTGGCTCGGCACCTCCGGGGGGAGCTTTCGGCCTATCCCCCGTATCTGCACCATTGAGGGAGGCGAACCATGCAGGTGCTGGTGACCTATGATGTGTCCACCGAAACTCCCGCGGGCCGGCGGCGGCTGCAGAAGGTGGCCCAGGCGTGCAAAAACTTCGGCCAGCGGGTGCAAAAGAGCGTCTTTGAGTGCACCGTGGATGAGATGCACTTTGAACGGCTGGTGCGGGCGCTCACGGCCATCATCCACCGGGAGGAGGACAGCCTGAGGATCTACCGTCTGATGGAGCCGGTGGAAAAGTATGTGCAGGTGTATGGCTGGGACAAGAAGGTGGATTTTGAGCGCCCCTTGGTGGTGTAGCGGCGGACCGGGAGCGGGGCGCTCCCCCCTGGGGGATTCGCCGGCGTCCAAGGGTGGCCGTGGCTTGGGAAAACCAGGCAACGCCCCGGCGAGGGTGGTCGTTGGCGACCTTAAAGGTGAGGGTGCGCCGGAGAGGGGGTGGAAGTAGCGGGAAAAAGGCCCTTTTGGGGGCCAAGAGTTGCGCCCGGTAATCACACCGGGCGAGGATTGAAACCTCCGCAATTACCATTTCTGGCTCAGCGAGCCGGCGTTGCGCCCGGTAATCACACCGGGCGAGGATTGAAACCTGGCCAACGCGGTGCGCACCTACCGCCTGGACACCGGGTTGCGCCCGGTAATCACACCGGGCGAGGATTGAAACACAGGTGCTGAAGGGCTATGCAGGCCCCAGGTTCAGCGTTGCGCCCGGTAATCACACCGGGCGAGGATTGAAACCGGGGGTCCAGCCGGGATAACACCCGCTCATGGTATAGTTGCGCCCGGTAATCACACCGGGCGAGGATTGAAAC
>JBBFLF010000032.1 GCA_037481655.1 Desulfobaccales bacterium
GGGGCTGGTGGGGGTGGCGGTGGGGTCCCAGCTGCCCCTGTCCCCCTTGTTTCAGAGCCAGGCCCTCGCCCAGAGCAACGTCATCAGCCTCAGCATGGTGACGGACAATGTGGAGATGGTGGACACCGTCCCAGTGCCCCATTGGCTATACGCCCTGGACGGGGTGCCCAGCTTTCCGGGGCCGGCCATCTTTGCCCTGGCCAATGAGACCTTCACCATCACGGTGACCAACAATATCAATGATGGCCGCACCCGACGCTTCGCCATCGTGGGGAATTCAGGCAGCAACCCCTATGCCCTTATCAAGCAGTCGCAGAACATCAATTTCGGTCAGACGCGCGCGGTGACCGTCAACGCCGGGGAGCTGGCCCCGGGGACGTATCTTTACAAGGACCCCACCCTGGACCCGGTCAGCCGGGTGCTGGGGCTGCACGGGGTGCTGGTCATCCTGCCGTCCCTGACGGCCACCAACCCCTACGGCAGCTTCTCCACTTCCCGGGTGACGGCCCTCTTTAATGCCCTGGGCCAGGGCACCCCCTATGACCCGGAGGCCGTCTTTCCTGGGCAGCCCTGGTTTGCCACCACCGACGCCAACCCGGCCTACGACCCGGTGAACGGCAGCGATTCGGACTTCGAACACCACGAGGTCTTTGTGGTGAATCCCACCGGGCCCCAGTCGCCGGTCTTGGAGCGCTTCCTCTATCGCACCCGCCTGTGGGTGCACCAATCCATCGACCCGGAGCTCAACCGGGGGGTCATC
Organism: Desulfobaccales bacterium; assembly: GCA_037481655.1. NCBI lineage: Bacteria > Pseudomonadati > Thermodesulfobacteriota > Desulfobaccia > Desulfobaccales > Desulfobaccales bacterium. The sequence continues at coordinate 761 of JBBFLF010000032.1, forward strand.
ACCCAGGGCGTCACCCCGGACCCGGCGACAGTGCGTAATAATTTCCGCCCCCAGTATTTCAGCCTCAACGGTCGCCAGGGGGGCTTTGGGGCCCACTCCCCGGACATCACCATCGCGGGCACAGTGGGGGAGCCTCAGCTCATCCGCCAGGTGAACACCGGACTGGCCACCCACTCTCCCCATCTGCACGCCAACCACTTCTACGTCACCGCGGTGAACAACCAGGTGGGGAGCCGGGGGGTCTATTTCGGGCTGCCGGAAGGCCAGGACAACCTGGTCTTCCTGGATACCATGACCATCGGGCCCGAGGACCGGGTGGACTGGCTGGTGCCCATGATCCGGCCGCCGGACATCCCCAGGGTGCTCACCGACGGCAGCATACACCGGCCGGGACAGCCGGTGCCGGCCGGGGCCATGCTTTTGCCCTTGAGTCAACTCCTGCCGGAGGAGCTCAATTTGGTGCTCCTCGTGCCCCAAAACCCCCTGACCTGGCCCATGCACAGTCACATGGAGCTGGACCAGACCGCCGCCGGGGGCAACTACCCTCAGGGCGCCGTGACCCAGCTGGAGATCATCGGCGAGTTCGGGAGATTGTTCTCCAGCCACGATTGAGTAGGTTCCCGGGGGAGAGACCCTGAGGTCAGACTAGAAGGAGAGATTGCATGGCTTTCGCACAACGTTTCGGGACCGCCCGGGACACCTTTTTCACCGGTATGCCGGAAAATCTCCTGAAGCATGCCTGCCCGCCCACCTTCGGTGGCGGGCCCCTGGATCCGGTGCCGGCGGACCGGGAGCTGCGCCGGGACCTGCTGGTGGGCATTGACCTGCCTCTGCCGCCGGCGGTGGCCGCCCGGCTGGGGACTAACCGACTGCCCATGTGGATCATTGAAAACGATGATCCGGACGCCCCGGAGACGGCGCCCCGGCGGACCTACCCCTCCCCCCTCATCCGCCTGGTCCAGGGCCAGGTGGTGCACGCCCGGGTGGGGAGCAAATCGGGCACCCACACCATCCACTGGCACGGCATTGAGCCGGTGCCCACCAGTGATGGGGTGGGCAAGCACTCCTTCGAGATTTCCGGCAATTTCACCTATCAGTTCCAGGCCAATGAGGCCGGCACGTTTTTTTACCACTGCCACAAGAACACCACCCTGCACTTCCAGATGGGGCTGTGGGGAGGGTTGATTGTGGATCCCCCCAACCCCAACATCGCGGCGGACAACACCCTGGGGCTGACTTTCACCACCCTGACGCCGCCCTATGCCACCTTGGGGCCGGGGTATGTCGCTGGGCCCCGCAGTTTCTTCGGGCTTTCCCCCGGGAATGCCATCCCCTATCACCGGGAGCGCCTCTGGGCGGTGGACTCCCTGGATTCCCGCTGGCACCTGGCCAACCCTGACCATAACCTCAACATGCAGGCCTGCGACTCCAACGATCCGGTCGGGGCCGACACCTTTTATCGCATCGGCACCGGGGAATTCGAACTCAATGACTTCCGGCCGGATGTCTTCACGGTAAGCGGGGTGGTGCTGAATGCCGGCTCCGGGCCGCCCTTCACCGGGGTCATCGATCACCCGGACATTGTCATCACCGCCACCGCCGGGGAGCTGGTACTGGTGCGGTACATCAACGCCAGCTACACCATCCAGGAGCTCAGGCTGCCGGTGCCGGCCACCGTCATCGCCTGGGACGGCCATCCTCTGGGACTGCCCGGCTATCATGAATTCTGCAGCCCTTATGTGGTGCCGGCGAACACCCCTATCCGCACCACCAGCGCCCGCCGGCCGGATATCATTCTTGACACCCGGGGCATGCCCGCGTTTCAGGGATTTGCCACCTTGCGCCTGTATGACTGGGTCAAGGGGGTCACACCCGCGGGGCTGCTGGCCGAGATCCGGATCCCCATCAGCATCGGCGGTGGTCCGGGGCCGCAGCCGGCACCCTTCACGGTCATCGCCCAGTTCAATAACCGAACTCGGAGACTTGATGTGCGCACTAATCCGGCCCAGCCCAACGCCACGCTCAGGGTCTTCGCGGCGGACAACAGCCAGATCGGCGGCAACTTCCTGCTGGACCGGCGGGGCCGGTTCAGCGGCCGCCTGCCGGGGACGGCCATCCCCGCCTACGTCAGGATCACCACCGCCCAGGGGGATTTCGGCCCCTTCCCGGTGGCGGTGAGATAACGGCACCTGGGGAGGCCGGGGCGGGCGACTGACCGCCGTCTCCGGCCCGGGTAGCCTCTGAGAACGTGATCTGAAAGTGGCAGGGAGAGGGGGCCAGAGGCCATGGCATCCCGCCCTCCCGTAAAAAATTGCCGTGCCCCGTAAAACTTATTCTGTCCGGAGTGATAAGGGAGATGGGGAAGAGCCGGCCCTGGCATTAAAGAACTCTTTTCTGCCGAAGTTTTAATTGATGTGCTATGGTTTAAAACAGACCGGCAGACAGCTTCCTGAGACCGCCATTCCATGGCCAACCACACCCTGGGAAAACCCTCCGAGCCGCCGCCAGCCGGGGGCAGCCGGTTGCAGCAGCTCCGACGGCTTCTCTCTGAAAAGACCTATTTCCTCCTGGCGGCGCTGATCCTCCTGGCCGCCTTTGTGGCCGGAACTTGGTATGGCTCTCTTCGGGCGCGGCCGGCCCCCCGGGAGACCCGGCGGATCCTCTACTATGTGGATCCCATGAACCCGGCCCACACCTCCCCGGAGCCGGGCCTGGCCCCCTGCGGCATGCCCATGGAGCCGGTGTTTGCCGAAGGCCCCGAGGAGGCGCTGCCGCCTTTTCTGGCCCCGGGCGCGGTGCGCATCACCCCGGAGAAGCAGCAGCTTCTGGGGGTGCGCCTGGGGGTGGTGGAAAAGGGCCCCCTCACCCACAAAGTGCGGACCCTGGCCCGGGTGGCGGCGGATGAGTCCCGAACGTATCGCCTCACCTCCTTCCTGGAGGGCTGGGTGAAGATGGTGCAGCCCTACACCACCGGCAGCCTGGTGGTGAAAGATGAGCCCCTGGCCACCCTGGGGAGCCGGGATCATCAATGAAGTGCAGATCTACCTCTCCACCCTGGGGCAGATCGATCGCGCCCCCACGGGGGACCGGCAGCTCTTTGTCAACTATCAGGTGCGGGTGCGCAAGGCGGAGGAGGCCCTCCTCAACCTGGGCATGAGCCCCCGGCAGATCCGGGAGCTGGCCGCCACCCGCCGCTATGCCCAGGAGGTGGAGCTGGCGGCGCCGGCCACGAGCTTCGTCCTGACCCGCAATATTTCGCCCCTGCAGCGGGTCTCCCGGGGCGATGAGCTCTACCGCCTGGCAGATTTGAGCCGGGTGTGGCTGGTCACTGATCTCACCGAGCAGGAGCTCCCCTTCCTGCGCCCCGGCCTGACGGTCCAAGCCCGGGCCTTTCGGGGCAACCTGGCGGTGGAGGCCACGATGGCGGAGGTGCCCCCGGAGTTCGATGCCGGCAGCCGCACCTTCCGGGCCCGCCTGGAGGCGGACAACCCCGGTTATGCCTTGCGCCCCGGCATGTTCCTGGAGGTGGAGCTCCCCCTGAATCTCCCGGAGACCCTCCACGTGCCGGTGGACGCGGTCCTGGACACCGGCCGCACCCGGCGGGTCTTTGTGGATCGGGGCCACGGCTACTTCGAGCCCCGGCGGGTGACCACCGGCTGGCGTTACGGCGACCGGGTGGAGATCACCCAGGGGCTTGCCCCCGGCGAGCGCATCGTGGCCTCCGGGAATTTCCTGGTGGACTCCGAAAGCCGTATGAAGCTCGCGGCCGCAGGCTTCCTGGGGGAGGTGGCCCGGGATCCGGTGAGCGGTGTGGCGGTGGATGAGGCGAAGGCCAAGGCCGCGGGCCTGGTGAGCCAGTTTCAGGGGCGGACCTTTTACTTCCACTCCGAGGACGCCAAGCGCCTCTTTGAGCGGCACCCGGAACGCTATGCGGAGGGGGAGGCGCATCTCTCAGGCACTGGGGCTCCCCCGCCGGCCGCGTCCGCCGCCTTGCCCTGTCCGGTCTGCGGTCAGGTGGTGGATCGAGCCCAGGCGCAGGTCCGGGGGTGGGTCGGTGACTTTCAGGGCCGAACCTACTATTTCTGCCGCTACCCCTGCAACCGGGAATTCGATCGCCAACCGGAGCGGTATGCGCTCACGGGGGACCCCTCGTCCGTCCCCGGCGCCGCTCCGGCAGCAGAGGCGCTCCTCATCGTCCGGGACCCGGTGTGCGGCCTGGAGGTGAACCGGGAGGAGGCCCAGGCCCGGAGGCTCAAGCGCACCTACCGGGGCCGGGACTACCATTTCTGCCGGGAATGGTGCGCCCGGCGCTTCGATGCGGCACCGGAGCGCTATGCGCCGGCGGCAAGCCCGCCTGCGGCCACAGAGCCGGAGCCGCCGGCGCCGATGCCCACCACCACGCCGGCTGCTCCACCAGCCCCGCCGCAGTCCACCCCCGCCCCCCCTGCCATTGACCCGGTCTGCGGCATGCCCGCCGACACCACCGGGGAGGAGGTGCTTTCCACCTCGGATGGCGGCCAGGTTGATTATTTCTGCAGCGACCGCTGCAAGGAGCAGTTTGACCTGGAGCCGCAACGGCTATGTCTATATCGACCTCGCCGGTCGGGACCCCGACGGCTATGTGGCGGAGGCGGCTCCGCTTTTACGGGAGAAGATCAAGCTGCCGCCGGGCTATGCCATCTCCTGGAGCGGCCAGTATGAGGCGGGCAGGCGGGTAAAGGAGCGTCTGCTCCTCGCCGTCCCCCTGACCCTGCTCCTCATCCTGTTCTTGCTGTATCTCAACACCCGCTCGCTTACCAAGACCATGATTGTGCTCCTGGCGGTGCCCTTCTCCGCCATCGGCGCCATCTGGCTTTTGTATCTGCTGGGCTACAACCTGAGCGTGACGGTGTGGGTGGGCCTGATCGCCCTTCTGGGGGTGGATGCGGAAACCGGCATCTTCATGCTCCTGTACCTGGACCTGGCCTACGCCCAGGCCAAGCGGGAGGGCCGCCTCACCGGCCGCACGGCGCTCCGGGACGTCATCCTGGAGGGCGCGGCCCGGCGCCTCCGGCCCAAGTTCATGACCGCGGCCACCCTGCTTTTAGGCCTCATCCCCGTCATGTGGGCCAGCGGCACCGGCGCGGAGATGATGAAGCGCATCGCTGCGCCCATGATCGGAGGGATCGTCACCTCCTTCCTGTTGGAACTTCTGGTTTATCCCCCCATCTACGAGCTGGAAGTGGCATGGGGAAATGAAAAAGGCAGGGGTCAGGTAAGGGGCGGCCTAAGAGCAGAAGAAAAAGAGGCCGGGGAGGGGCAAAGGGGAGGACGCTGGCCTTCCAGGTGGTCCTGTGGCGTGACCCGGACCTCAAATAAATTTCTGATCTCTGAGCCGGATTTCGGCTTCCCGGATCAAGGAGGGTGAAAATGAGCAGGAGGATAATGATTATAAGTGGCATTCTCTTGTCGGCCCTGGTTCTGCTGGCAGGCCCGGCGCCAGCCCAGCCGGCTCCGGCCCCGCCGGCCGCGACGCCGCCGGCGGCCGAACCCCAGGACCTCACCAAGCACCCCGCCTGCCCGCATTGCGGCATGGACCGGGAAAAATTCGCCCACAGCCGCATGCTCCTCACCTACAGCGACGGCTCGGAGTCCGGCACCTGCAGCCTGCACTGCGCCGCCCTGGAGCTGGCGGTGCGCCTGGACAAGACGCCCACTTCCCTCCAGGTGGCCGATGATAACACCAAAAAGCTCATTGCCGCCGAGAAGGCCGCCTGGGTCATCGGCGGCGCCAAACCCGGGGTGATGACCCGGGTGGCCAAGTGGGCCTTTGAGAAGGAAGCGGACGCCCTGGCCTTCATCAAGGAAAACCAAGGCAAGCTGGCTACCTTCGATGACGCCATGCGGGCCACTTTCGAGGACATGTATGAGGACGTCAAGATGATCCGGGCCCGGCGGGCCAAGATGGGTGGCATGCCCCCTAAGAAGGAGTAGCCTCATCTGCGAAGGGGGAGATAGGCGGCGGTGGGCAAGCTGCAGGTCTTGGATTTGAGGCCCTACGGGTCAGTCCGCCAGAGGGCCGTCAGTCCCGGATTCCCGGGGCCATGTGCTTCAGGACCTCAGGGTGGGCTCAAAGCGGCTTTCCAGGCCGAAACCGATGAGAGCCAGGCTCACCAGGGTGAGACCCAGACCCAGGGCCGGGGGAAGCAGCCACCACATCCAAAGGTCGCCCAGGGCCATGAACTTCAGGCCGTATTGCATCATCATGCCCCAGCTCTTGTGCTGGGGGTCGGCCAAGCCGAGGAAGGCCAGGGAGGATTCCAGCAGGATGGCCCGCCGGGTCTGCACCAGAAAGTTGAGGATAATCAAGGGGTAGAGGGCGGGGAGGTAATGGCGCCGCACCAGATAGGGGGCGGAGGCGCCCAGGACCACGGCCGCCTCCACATAAAGCTCCCCTTTGATCTCCAGGGCCTGGGAGCGGAGAATCCGGGCCCCGCCGGCCCAGGAAAAGAGGCTTAAAGTGAAAATCAGGACCGACACCCGGGGCGGCAGGAAAGCCACTAAAAGCAGCACCACCAGCAGGGGTGGCAGGGTGAGCCAGGCGTCCACCAGGCGCATGACGGCAAAGTCCCACCATCCCCCTTTCAGGGTGCTGCTTAGAGCGACCAGCAGACTGACCAAGGTGCCGATGCATCCCACGGCCAGGCCGATGCCCAATGAGGTGCGGCTGCCATACAGAAGTTCACTCAGCAAATCCTGCCCCACATCGTTGGTGCCCAAAGGGTGAGCCCAGGATGGAGGGGACAGGGGCGGCCCGGAATATTCCCAGGGGCTGTAAGGACAGAACCAGGGTCCCAGCAGGGCCAGGAGTATGATGACCCCCAGGAGGAATGCCCCCGTCGTCACTGCCAGGGATTGGCTTTGATCGCGCCGCCCGGCCATGGCTGCCTGCCTACCCCTGCTCCCGGAGGCGGGGGTCGGCCAGCCGGTAGCCCCAGTCGGCCAGGGCGTTGCCGGCCAGAACCGCCAGCAGGCTCAAGAGCAGGAGCCCCTGGATCAGAGGATAGTCCCGCTTCAAAAGGGCCTGAAACAGCAGTTGCCCCACCCCAGGGTAGGCGAAGACCACCTCCACCGGCACCGCCCCGGCCAGAAGGATCCCGAAGCGCAGCCCCAGGCGGGTGATGAGGGGCATGAGGGCCAGGCGGGCCTGGTAGCGGTACTTAATCCGGGTTTCCCCCAGGCCCCGGGCCCGGGCGCTCAGCACGCAGGGGGCGTTCAGGACTTTGAGCATGGCGGCCCGGGTAAGGAGGGCCACCCCGGGAAGCTCCCCCAGCACCAGGGTCAATAGCGGCAGGGCCAGATGCCGCAGCACTCCTGCCCCTAAGGGAGTCCCGGCGGTTTGGGCCCTGAAATCCAGGGCCCCGAAAAAGGGCAACAGGCCGAGTTTGAGGCTGAACACCAGCAGCAGGCCCATCCCCACCAGAAACCCCGGCAGGGATTCCAGCACCAGGGAGACTCCCAGAACCGCCCTGGTCCAGGTTCGCTGCCGCTGGCGGGCCAATTCCACCCCCAAAAGGACCCCCAGGACGGTGCTGAGAAGGAAACTCAGCCCGCATAGGAACAGGGTCCAGAAAAGCGGCGGGAGAATCACCTGCAGGACCGGTGCCTGATAGTAGCAGGAATACCCCAAATCGCCCCGCAGCAAATCCAGCACATATCCCCAAAACTGGCGAGGCAGGGGCTGGTCCAGCCGATGGCGCTGCCACAATTCCTGGCGGTATTCCGGGGTCAGGATAAGCTCCTGTTCCCCCACCAAGGCGGTGAGGGGGTCGCCCGGCAGGAGGCGGGGGAGGGTAAAATTGAGCCCGAGGATAAAGAGCACCACCAGAAAATAACCCAGGACGCGGCTCATCATGGAGCAGGCGGGGAACCACCTCGGGGCAGGAGGGCCAGTTTATTGAAGTAAAGGGGAATGCCCTTGGCGATCCCCCCTTTTGTGAAAAACCAGGGCACCCGGCCATCGTGGGCGAAATATTGCGTGGGAAAGTATAAGGGGAGACTGGGGAGTTCCCGGGCCAGACACTCCTGGATCCGGGCCACCAGTTCACGGCGCCGGGCCACCTCCACGACATACAGCTGCTCGGACAGAAGCCGGGCCAACTCCGGGGAGGCCTGGTAACCGCCCAGAAATTCCGCCGCCAAGGGCCCCACCACCACATCCTGCAGGATCTTGGGATCACCCCCCAGGCCGCCGTGTCCGGAGAGGGCCAGGTCAAATTGTTTCGTCTTCACCCGCTGATCCAAAACGGTGTAATCCACCTGGCGCAGCCTAAGGCCGAGGCCGATCTCCTGGAAGGACTTTTTCAGATACTCGGCCACCCGGGCCTGGGCCGGCACGGTGAGCAGCTCCAGCTCCAGGGTCTCCCCCTGGCGCTCCCAGCCTCGGGGAGTAGCCCGGAAGCCCAGCGAGGCCAGCAGTTCCCGGGCCGCCGCCGGGTTGAAGGGATATCCGGTGGCGGGCGGGTGATACCAGGGGCTGTCAGGGGGCAAAAGGCCCGGAGAGGCCGGCAGGCCGTGCCCCCGCAAAGTTTGGGAGACCAGGTCCCGGAGATCCACGGCGTGGGCCAGGGCGCGGCGAAAGGCCGGCTCCTGCATGGGAAATCTGTCATGGTTGAACAGGAGCTTCAGGCACCAGAAATGTGGCTGGGAGGCCACCGTCAAGCCTAAGGCCGTGAGCTCCGGCGCGGCTTCGGGCGGGATGGCCGCCGCCTGCACCGCCTTGCCCTTCACGGCCAACAGTTCGTTTCCCACCTGCCCAAAAGCAAGCTCCGGCACCGCCGCTTTCCCCTGATAATACTCCTCAAAGGCCACAAAGCGGTAGAGGCCGTGCTCTCGGCGATATTCCGCCAACCTGTACGGCCCGGAGCCGATGGCGGCCCGGGGTTCCTGAAAGCGGGCCGGGTCCTGCACCCCTTGCCAGATATGCCGGGGCAGGATGAACATGGTGCCGGCAATCTCTTCCAGGAAGGGGGCGTAGGGCCGCTCCAATTCCATCTGCACGGTGTGGGGGCCGGTCACCTCCACCCGCCGGATGGGCCGCACGTCCACCCAGGGGTGGGGATAACGCCGCAGGTAGTCAATGGTGAAGGCCACATCGGCCGCAGTGACGGGGGTGCCGTCGTGCCACCGCGCCTGCGGGTGCAGGTGGAAAATGTAGGTGGGCGGCGAAGGCCGGTACTCCCACCGTTGGGCCAGGGCGGGGACAAAGCCCTGGGCGTCTTTCCAGATGAGGGTATCAAAGAGAAAGGAGACCCGCACGTATCCGGGCCCCCGGGGATGGTGGCTCATGGGCGAGGGAAAGCCCCAGTCGCCCTGGGGGTCGCCGATGAGGTAGGGCGGGGAGGCAGGTTCCCGGGGCCAGAGCTGGTGCAGGCCGACACCGGCGAGGGCCAGAATAAGGATGCCCATAAGGAAAGATTTTTTACCCATGCTCCCTGTCCCGGCTGAGGCTCATGCCCCGGCCGGTGAGGAGGAAATACTCCTCGCCGGCGCAGGGCAGGCAGACGGGTTTCCCCTGGCGCAGGCGCACCCGGGTCTCCATGACCGCCTCGCCGCAAACACTGCACACTTGGGAGGCGAAGATGGGGGCATACGGCGGCACGGTGAGGCTGAGGCGGGTGATGGTGAACTGCTCCTCCAAGGGTACTCCCAGTTCCTTAAAGGAGATGGCCTGCCAGACATGCTGGAAGTGATGCTTCTCTTCCGGGGTGCCCTGGCGTTCCACCACAATCTTCTGAAACAGGGGCCCGGCCACCGGATAGCGGGAGAGCATCCGCTCCCGGTAGTCGGGCCGGACCGCCAGACGCAGCGCCAGCCCATCTTCCCGGCGGGCCAGGGTCACCGCGGTCTTGCCCACATCCTTGAAGATGAGAGCGTTGTTCCCGAAGGTGCAGCCGGTGACCACCTGGATACCGTCGGTGAAGCAGTTGTTGCACTCCACCACTGCCACAATCTCCTCCATGCCGGTATTGGGTCGGTCCAACTCTTTCATGGCGTACTGCCCGGCCTTGACCCCGAGGCTGACATAGGGGCAGAGGTGGCCGTGGAGGTACTCCGCCTGCCGGAGCAGGCCCTCCAGATCGTTACTTAGGATCATGGTGTCGATGGCCTCGCGGGCCGAAGCAAAGTCATGCATACATTTTGCCTTTCTGTTAACTGATCTTCCGGCTAATCCTCTTGATACTTATACGCCAGGGGGTCTTTTCCCTCGGGAAACATGGCCCCGAAGGGCTCAAAACGCCGGATGTCCGTGGCGGTGCAGTATTTCATGCCGGTATTGCTGCCCACCATCATCAGGGGGCGAGCCTTGTCCAGATTGAGGGAACCGTCCGGCAGATAAACGTGATCGGGCACCTCCAGGTGCAGCACCTGACCCACGATGAGGACATACTGGGGTTCGGCGTATTCTTTGTAGAGGCGGCATTCCATCCAGGCATAGCACCCCATGATACCGGGGGCTTTGACTTTCACGGACGGTTTTTCCTGAAGGCCGGCCAATTCGAACTCGTCCGCCTCCGGAGGGCTGTAGCGGGCCGTGGGGATGACCTTGTCCGCCAGGTCTACGCCCGGCAGATTGATGACAAACTCGCCTGTGGCCCGGATGTTATCCAGGGTGTCCCGCCTGAGAGCCGAGGCCAGGCACACCAGGTCCAGGGGCCGAAGCACCGGCATCAGGCAGGAGTAGGGGGCGATATTGCGGATGCCGTCCGGGCTGAGGGTGGAGATAAAGGCCACCGGTAGGGGAAGGTAAGCCTCCCGTTTGAAGGGTTTCAGGATCATGGCAGCCTTCCTTTCTTGGTCCCGGCCCTCAATAGCGGAGCTGCACGCCGCCGTACAGGGTCTGCTTGGGCATGGGGAAACCGGCGCTCTCTTCGTAAAATTCCCCGGTGAGGTTATATACGCCGCCATAGAGGAAACCGGTAAACCCCCGCCAGTTGGCCACCGGGTAGCGGCCCTCCAGATTGACCGTATAAAAACCCTTCATAGGCCGGAGCCGGACATCGGTGACCCGGTTGTTGACCACGCTGACCACGGGTTCGGCCCGCTTGGACACCAGCCGCACATAGCATTTGCCTTCGGCGCCGCTGGGGGCCCGGTATTTCAGGCCGACATTGAACTTGTGATCCGGAAATTCCGTCAGTTCCCGGACATCCCCGCCCAGGGGGTCCGGGCTGGTGCTGGTCTGCTGCCAGGTGTAGTTGGCAAAGGCAAAGAGATGGTAGGGCAGGGCCGTCTCCGCCTCCACCTCCACCCCCCGGAGTTTGACCAGATCGATATTGTAGACCACCCGGCTGGGGCGGAAGCCGAATACGGTGCGGATGTATTGGTTGATGTCATAATAATAGCCCCGCACCCGCAGGGTGGTGCCGAAGGGCAGTCTCTGAGTCAGACCGGCTTCATATTGCATGCCGAATTCCGGGGACAGGCTCTGAGCCCGGTTAGGGGGTTGGTAGCCGGCGCCGAACCAGTAAAACTCCGGCAGAGTGGGAAACCGGGAGGCGAAGTTGACGGACACGTAGATGTCAGTAGCAGCAGTGGGTCGGAAGGTGAGGGTGCTTTTGGGGCTGAGATAATCCTTGCGGATGCCCTGCACATACACGTTCTGAGCGGGATTAATATTGGCCGCGGCGTCGTAATTGTCATAGCGCAGGCCCAGGTAGAGTTCGGCCCATTTGGTCAGGGGGATCAAAGCATCCACAAAGCCGCCGTGCAGCTTCTGGGCGTTTTTGTTGGCTGCGCTGCTGCTGGGCGGGAAGCGCAAATAGGCCGGCAGGAAAAAATCGTTGCTCAGGGCCCCATAGCCGTAATAACTGCCCTCCAGCCCGAAGCCCAGGCGCACTTTGCCCAGGGTCTGGCGGGTCTTGATATTCCAGCCCCAGGTGTCTTCGTCCAGGCTGTGGCGTTCCAAGATGAGGAGGTCGGGATGGTTGAGGGCATAGAACTTGTCCCGCCGGAAGGTCTGGAAATAAAACAGGTGGGCCTCCACTTCGCCCCGCCAAAGCTTCTGCTTCACCCCCAGGTCCAGGTCGAAGCGCCGCCGGTTGACATAGCTGCTGTCGCCGTAATCAAAGCCTGGTCCGCCGCCCGGGCCAGGTTTGAAGCCCCAAAAGGGCACCCCCGGCCCGAAGAGGATGTCGCCGTCGCTTTGCGGCTCATTGGGCCGGAAAAAGGGGAGTGACGGCCGGTTGGCCACAATCATCCCCGTTTCCTGGGCGCTGTAGCGTGCTTTGAGGGTGATGCTCATGTCCCAGGGAAACTTATAGGTGAAACTGCCCATATAATTATGGGCCGGATCGATGAAGTTGTTGCGCAGGTAGCCGGAACTTTTGGCAAAACTGGCGGCCAGGGCATACTCCACCGGGCCGTAGCCGCCGGTGTGGGCCAGCCGGTAGTTTTGGGTGTCCCAGCTGCCGTAGCTGGCATCCAGGGCCAATTTGGGCTCCTTGCTGCCGGTGGCCGTGGTGATCTTGATGATGCCGCCCAGGGTGTTGCCGTACTCCGCCGATTGGGCGCCCCGGATGATCTCCACCCGCTCGATGCCGGCCAGGGACAGGGTGGACCAGTCCACGAAATAGCCGCCAAAGACTCCGGAACCCTTGAGGGAGCGCCCGTCCAGATAGACCTGGTAACGGGATTCATCCAGGCCGCGGATCTGCACCTGGCGGTTCTTTTCCCCCAAAAGCGAGCGGCGGGTGAGGTCAATGCCGCTTTGTTCCTCAAAGAAGCCCGGCAGGTTCTGGGCCGGTCCGGTGGCCAGGTCCTTGGAGGTGAGCACCGATCCGGTGGGACCGGTGGCAGGGGCGCCCACCACCTCCAGGGGCGGCAGTTTCTCCGGTTCCGTCTGGGCGGCGGCTCTCTTATCTTCTCCGGTGGCCGCCACCTCTGCTCCGGCGGGCGCCGCCGCGGCCACCAGCATGAACACCAGCCCCAGATACACTTTGAACCTGCTGTTTCCCCACCCTTTCATGAATTTCTCCTCTTCTCCCACGGGACTTTTGACATCCGGCCCCATCTCGGGTAGAAGGGGAGATGGGACCGCGTCCTCGCCGAGGCGGTCTTAAGGGAGGGCGGCTTGCTTCCGGGCCAGGGACGGGCTGCCCTTCCTTTGCCTCACGGGCCAAGGCAATAAAAAAAGCCACGCCGGCGCCACCTCCAGGTGGCCAAGCCTTCGTGGCTCGTGTGTCAATCGGTTGCCGAACTGCCGGGACCGGGGTTCCAACCCCTGATTTCCCACAATTCATATTCCCTTCCGCCTGGTGCTGTCAAGTCTTTTATCCCCCCATCCAAAGCGGGGTCATTGCAGTTTCTCCTACCGGCAGGGCCAGCTCCGGGTGCATTCTGTTCCCAGCCCGGCAGGGGGGAACTGACGGTAGCCCCGATCATGCTGTCGGCCTGAATCTGGCACGCATTCTGCTTGGCAGAGGGGAGGGACTCCCGCAATTTTCACACGATGCCGGAGAGGGACGGGCTTTGCCCTTTTCACCACAACCTCCGGGGGTTTGATCATGGTCGCCGTGCCGGTGTTGCGCTCCCGGGTGGCGCCGGTGCTGGACTGGTGTTCCCGCTACCTGATTTTCCCGGCTGCACCCTCTGCGGGGGAGGTGAGTCAGGAACTGGCCCTGCCTCACCTGGAAGCCGGTCAGCGTTTGCAGAGGTTGCGGGAGCGGGGGGTCAGGGTCCTGATCTGCGGGGCGCTGAGTTCTGGTCTGCTTTGCCGGGCCCGGGAGCTTGGGCTTGCCGTGGTGTGCGGGGTGGCGGGGGAGGTGCAAGACGTGATCCATTCTTACTGGCAGAACACCCTGGATCAGCCGCGGTTTCGGCTCCCGGGCTGCAAAGGGGCACGCCGCTCCCGCCGGGGCTGGCGTGGCGGCCGTCGCGGCTTTGACGCCGCTCAGATCAAAGTCGGGGGTGGCTTCGGCAGAAACCAGCCTCTCCCGGCGACGGCACCGGGATCGGAGGGCTGGTGCCGGTGTCCGGACTGCGGCGTTATGCTTTCTCCTAAGCCGGGGGTCCCCTGCCTGCCGGGGAGATGCCCTCACTGTGGCCACAGTCTCACGCCGCTCCGGGAGGGCTGAGGAAATATGGTCATCTGTGTGGCCAGCGGCAAAGGGGGCACCGGCAAGACCACCATCGCCACCAACCTGGCAGTGGCCCTGGAGCAGCCGGTGCATCTGGTGGATTGCGACGTGGAGGAACCCAACGCCCACCTCTTTTTGCGGCCTCACCTCACTGACAGCCAGGAGGTCCAGGTGGAGGTGCCGGAGATAGACCTCTCCCGCTGCACTTTCTGCGGTGCCTGCCAGGAGATCTGTCAGTTCAACGCCCTCGCCATCCTCCCGGACACGGCCCTCACCTTCCCGGAGCTGTGCCATAGCTGCGGCGGCTGTTTTCTCATCTGCCCGGCCGACGCCGTCAGGGCCGCCCAGCGCCTGGTGGGGGTGGTAGAAAAGGGGTACCGGGGCCAGGTGAGCTTCACCCATGGCCGCCTCCGGGTAGGGGAAGCCCTGGCCCCGCCCCTCATCCGCCGGGTGAAACGGGAGGCGTCCTCGGAGGGCCTGGTCATCATTGACGCCCCGCCCGGGACCTCCTGTCCGGTGGTGACGACCCTCTGGGGGGCGGATTATGCCCTGCTGGTGACCGAGCCCACCCCCTTCGGCCTCCATGACCTGGAGCTGGCGGTGGGGGTTACCCGGGAGCTGGATCTCCCCTGCGGCCTGGTCATCAACCGGGCCGACCTGGGGGACAGCCGGGTGCATGATTATGCCGCCCGGGAGAACCTGCCGATTTTGCTGGAAATTCCCTTTGACCGGGAGGCGGCCGCCGCCTCGGCCCAGGGGAGGCTGCTGGTGGAGGCCCTCCCCGAGTGGCGCGCCTTGATGCTCGACTTGTACGCCAAGCTGACTGCAGACCTGCGTCGGCGGCACTCCGGGCAGGGCTAGGAGGAGGGCCATGGCGGAGATCCGGGAGCTGGTGGTGCTAAGCGGCAAGGGGGGCACCGGCAAGACCAGCCTGGTGGGGGCCCTGGCGGCCCTGATGCCGGACAAGGTGCTCTGCGATGCGGACGTGGATGCCGCGGATCTGCACCTCCTGCTTGGCCCCACCATCCGGGAACGACACGATTTTTATGCGGGTCACAAGGCCAGGATCGACCCCGCCCGCTGTGTCAGATGCGGCGACTGCCTGGCCTGGTGCCGTTTCGGGGCCATCAGCGAGTCCCTGATCATCCACCCCTGGCTGTGCGAGGGCTGCGGCGTCTGCTGGCGCCTGTGTCCGGCACAGGCAGTGGATTTCCCTGACCATCTCTGCGGAGAATGGTATATCTCCGACACCCGCTTTGGGCCGATGGTGCACGCCCGCCTGGGGATTGCGGAAGAAAACTCCGGCAAGCTGGTGGCCCTGATCCGGCGGCAGGCCCGGGAGCTGGCGGGCAAGCTGGGCCTGTCCTGGATCCTCACCGACGGCCCCCCGGGGATCGGCTGCCCGGTAATCTCCTGCCTAAGCAACACTTCCGCTGTCCTGGTGGTCACCGAGCCCAGCGTGGCCGGGGACCACGACCTCAAGCGGGTGGCCGCCCTGGCGGAGCATTTCGGCCTGCCGGTGTGGGTGCTGGTGAACAAGGCTGATCTGCACTGGCACATGGCCCGGGAAATCGAGCGTTTTTGCCGGGACAAGGGCTACGGGTTTCTGGGATTTCTGCCCTTTGAGCCGGATGTCACCCGGGCCCAGATTGAAGGCAAAACGCTTATGGAATATAATAATCCAAAATTACAAGCACTTCTCTTTGAGGTCTGGGAAAAATTAGACTCCGCTCTCCCAAAAAGGGCTCCCCAAGCGACCTCATACCCGGCCGGGAGGGGGTAAAGAACGCCCCGGCCCCCCACCTCACCCCCCAGGCGGAGATCATCCTGAACAGCATTGCCGACGGCGTCTTCACGGTGGACCTTAACTGGCGGGTCACCTTCTTTAACCAGGCGGCCGAGGAGATCACCGGCATTGCCGCCGTCGACGCCCTGGGACGGCCCTGCTGCGAGGTCTTTCGGGCCAATGTGTGCGAATCGGCCTGCGTGCTGCGGCACACCCTGGCCACCGGCCGGCCGGTGGTGAATCAGGCCATCGCCATCCTGAGGGCCGATGGCAAGGAGATCCCCATCAGCGTCAGCACCGCCTTGCTCCGGGATGAAGAGGGGCGCATCATCGGCGGGGTGGAGACGTTCCGAGATGTGAGCCTGGTGGAGGAACTGCGCCGGGAAATCCACCGGCAATACCGCCTGGGCGACCTCATCTCCAAGGCCCCGGCCATGCAGAAGATCTTCGCCCTGCTGCCGGAGATCGCCCGCTCCGACAGCACGGTGCTCATTGAGGGCGACAGCGGCACCGGCAAGGAGCTGGTGGCCCGGGCGCTGCACACCTTGAGCCGGCGGGCCAAAGGGCCCTTCATTGCCGTCAACTGCGGGGCCCTGCCGGACACCCTCCTGGAGTCGGAACTCTTCGGCCACGTGGCCGGGGCCTTCACCGACGCCCGCCGGGACCGGCTGGGGCGCTTCGCCCTGGCCGACAAAGGCACGCTTTTTCTGGATGAAATCGGCGACATCTCCCCCGCCCTGCAGGTGCGGCTCTTGAGGGTCCTGGAGGACCGCACCTACACCCCCCTGGGGTCCTCCAAGAGCCTCAAGGCCGACGTGCGCATTGTGGCGGCCACCCACAAGGACCTGGCCAAGCTGGTGGAGGAGGGGGCCTTCCGCCGGGATCTTTACTACCGCATCAATGTGGTCAAACTGACCCTGCCCCGGCTGGCGGCGCGCCGGGAGGACATCCCCCTGTTGGCCCAGCATTTCATCGATCGCTTCCATAACCTGACCGGGAAAAAGATCCTGGGTCTAAGTCACGAAGCTTTGGCCATCTTCATGCGCCACGACTGGCCCGGCAACGTCCGGGAACTGGAAAACGCCATCGAACATGCCTTCATTCTCTGCCCCGGCGGCATGATCCAGCCGCAGCACCTGCCGGAGCATCTGCAGCCGGCAGCTTCCCCCGGCCCGCCCCTCACCGGCCTGACCCTGGCGGAGATCGAGAAGCGGGCCCTGTGGGAGGCGCTGGAGCGCCACCAGTGGCGGCGCCTGGCCACCGCCCGGGAGCTGGGGATCGACAAAAACACCCTGCGCCGCAAGCTCAGGCGCTTCGGCCTGACTCCGCCTCCTCGGGGAGCTCGGGAATGAGATAACGGATGGGAATGGGCTTTGACGACCAGGCGGCGGCGTACGACCGCTGGTATGCCACTCCCCTGGGGGCACTGGCGGACCGGGTGGAAAAAGAGGCCCTCTTTGCCCTGCTCCCTCCGGTGGCGGGGCTCAGGCTCCTGGAGGTGGGCTGCGGCACCGGCAATATCTCCCTGGCCCTGGCAGCTAAGGGCGCAGAGGTGGTGGGGCTGGATGCTTCCGCCGCCATGCTGGCCCGGGCCCAGGCCAAAGCCAGGGGGACGGGCGTGGCCCTCTCGTTGGTCCGAGGCGCGGCCGGGCAGCTCCCCTTCGCGGCGGAGAGCTTTGACGGGGTGCTCTGTATCCTGGCCCTGGACTTCATGGCCGACCGGGAGGGGGCCCTGCGGGAGATGGTGCGGGTGCTGCGACCGGGCGGCTTTGTGACCGTGGCGGTGCTGAATCTTTACAGTCTGTGGGCCCTCAAGCGCCTCCTCAAGGCGCGCCTCAGGCCCTCCCTCTGGCGAGGGGTCCAGTTCCTTACCCCCGCCGGGCTCAGGCGGCTGCTTGACAGCCTGCCGGAGCTGGGTAGCCTGCGGAGCCGGCAGGCGGTTTATTTTCCCCCCTGGGATCATCCCTCCCTCACCAGGTTCTACCCGGCCCTGGAACGGCTGGGGCAGAGGCTTTGCCTGCCTGGCGCGGCCTTCCTGGCGGCCACGGCCTGGAAAGTGAAGGCCGCCTAAGACTCCCGGCCGGACTGGCGCCGTACTCCGGGTTTGCCTCGTCTGTTTCTCTCCTTGGCGGAATTATCAGGGAACAATATGCACCCAGATCAAATTTATTTGGGTGCATTCGGTTGCCATTGTTTTCGTGGGGCCCCCCGGAATCCGCCCCTCTCCCTTCCTGTAGACTTTGGCATACTCCTTGATGAACAGGGGAGTGAATCCTTGGAGGAATAAATCCGCCCGGACCTCCGTCCGAGCCGCACCGGCGGCAAGGACGGGAGGGGCGGGAGGGGGAGTCGGGGAAAGCATGTCAGAACGACAGGAAATCAGAAGGCTTACCCTGAAAGCGGCCATCCCCCTGGCAGGAGGGGTGTTGTGCCAACATTTCGGTCACTGCGAGATGTTTGCGGTGGTGCAGGTGCAGGAAGGAGAGATCGGGGCCGTGGAGCACAAACTGCCGCCGCCCCATGAACCCGGGGTCCTGCCCCGGTGGCTGGGGGAACTGGGCGTTAACCTCATCATTGCCGGGGGCCTGGGGAGACGGGCCCAGGAGCTCTTCGCCGCGCAGGGCATCACGGTGGTGACCGGGGCGCCGCCTCTGGCACCGGAGACTCTGGTGCAGCAATACCTGACCGGAACCCTCGCAACCGGGCCCAACGTCTGTGACCATTAACGCGCCCCGAACCCTGGGCTATGCCCGGGATTAGCGCTTTAACCTTCTCTCTGGCGGGAGGCGAGGGCTTATCCTTTCACAAGTTTGACAAACCTCCCTCAGGATCTCCTCCCGCCAGGGGGATTTGGAGAGGAAAGCCGGCCCGGGAACTCGAACCCAGCGGGCAAGCAGAGATGGAGGGCAAGAAAGGAGGGAGATGTGAGGATTGCCGTCAGCGTCAGCGCCCCCAGCCTGGACGCCCAGGTGGATCCCCGCTTCGGGCGGGCCCCCTATTTTCTCCTGGTGGATCCGGAGACCTGGGAATGGGAGGCGTTGCCCAACCAGGCCCAGCTCCAGGCGCCCCAGGGGGCCGGGATCCAGGCCGCCGCCATGCTGGCCCGGCACCGGCCGGCCGCGGTGCTAACAGGGCATTGCGGCCCCAAGGCCTTTTATACCCTGAAGGCCGCAGGGGTAGAGGTCATTGTGGGCGTGGCCGGCTCGGTGAGGGAGGCGGTGGCAGGCTATCGGGCCGGCAAATACGCCCCGGCCAAGGAGCCGGATGTGACCGCGCACTGGCGGTGATCACGGCGGGCGCCAAGCTGGACCCCCGCCAGGCCGCACCCCATCCTGCCCTCTGGACCCAGGAAGAGAGGCACCCATGAAGCTCACCATCGTTTACGATAACGACGCGTGGCAGGCCGGACTGGCGGCCGATTGGGGTTTCGCCTGTCTGGTGGAGGATGAGGGGGTGCGCCTGCTCTTCGACACCGGGGCCGACGGCGCCCTGTTACTACGCAACTTGGAGAGCCTGGGGCTGGAGGCGCAGGGTATCCCGGAGATCTTTCTTTCCCACCCCCACTGGGACCACGTGGGCGGAGTCTCCCAGATCCTGCGGCTCAATCCCGGCGCCACCGTGTATGTGCCCGGCTCCTGGCCCGGCCCCCCTGAAGCCACCAAGGTTATACACCTGCATGGTCCCTGCGCCTTGTCGGAGAGGATGTTTGCCACCGGGGAACTGCCCGGCGGAGAGCAGTCGCTGATCCTCCGGACGGCCCGGGGTCTGGTGGTGCTTTGCGGCTGCGCCCATCCCGGGGTGGGGACGATTCTGGAGAGCTCCTCCCGCTTCGGCCGGGTCTCCGCGGTGGTAGGCGGCCTGCACGGTTTCACCGACCTCGGCCTGCTGGCCGGGTTGGACCTCATCTGCCCCTGCCACTGCACCCAATATAAATCAGAGATACTCAAGCTCTATCCTGAAACCTCCGTGAAGGGCGGGGTGGGCCGGGTATTGGAGCTCTAAGACGCAGTCCGTCGAGGTTTGGCAGGGGAAGAAAGGCCCGGAGGAGGGCCAGCGTAAAGGCAAGCCTGGATATGCGGGGCCTGCCTGAGTAAGGTAAGGACATCCGAGGAGGGATAACAATGCCTGGATATTATGGACCGCGACGTTATGGTTATGGGGCCGGTCCCGGATGGGGCCGGGGGTCTGGTCGAGGCTGGTGCTGGTGGCCCAGGCGCCCCTGGTGTGGGGGCGGGGGCGGCTGGGGGCCGCCTCCCTGGGCGGTCGGCCCTTACGCCCCCGGACCTTGGGCAGGGCCTGTCTATGCTTCCGCCGCCGATGAACTGGCGGACCTGAAAGAGCAGGAAGCCTACCTGAAGCGGGAGCTGGCGGCCGTGCAGAGGCGCCTGACCGAGCTGGAGCAGAAAGGGGGCGTTCCGGAGTCGACGCAGTAACTCTTGGGGCGGAAAAGCCCGCTCCCGTCAGGGCGCCTGAGACCGACACCCCTCCCCGGGAGGGGAAGGACTCTGGCGCCCTGCTTTTGTGTTTCGGACTATCCTGACCCTCCTTCCTGGAGGGAACGGCGGGAGAAAATTGATTGTGATGGCCGGCCGCCTTTACATATAATTTTGACCAAAGTTCAGATTTCTCATCTGCGGCGAGGATCGGCGACGATCCGGAAAGGAGAGAGGATGGCATCTGGTGAAGGGTGCGTGTCTGCGGCCAAAGGCCCCCTTGTCTCTCAGGAATCTTCAGAAAGGCAGACCCCAGTGTCTCAGGAGGAAGTCCACATGACTGCCAAAGTGGGAAAACCGGCCCCGGATTTTGAGGCGACCGCCTATGTGGCTGGGGGTTTCAAGAACCTCAAACTGTCGGATTACCGGGGCAAATGGGTGGTGTTGTGTTTCTATCCCGGGGATTTCACCTTTGTCTGACCCACGGAGTTGACGGCAGTTGCCGTCCGCTATTCGGAGTTTCAGGCGCTGGGGGTGGAATTCCTGGCCATTAGCACGGACAGCCGCTTTTCCCATAAGATCTGGCAGGAAGAGGAACTGGCGAAGATGGTGCCCGGGGGCGTCCCCTACCCCATGCTCTCCGATCCAGGGGGCCGGATCGGTCAGGTGTACGGCGTTTATGATAATGAGGCCGGGGTGGACATCCGGGGCCGCTTCATCATCGATCCGGATGGGGTGATCCAGGCCGCGGAGATTCTCACCCCTCCCGTGGGCCGCAATCCCGCCGAGCTGCTCCGGCAGGTGCAGGCCTTCCAGCATGTGCGGGCCACCGGGGAAGTCTGTCCCTCGGGCTGGCAGCCCGGCAAAAAGACCTTAAAGCCTGGCCCGGAGCTGGTGGGGAAGGTCTACGAAGTCTGGAACCCCAAACAAGACGGGTAGTTCTCCCGCTGCGGCCGTCATCCGGCCGCTTGTGGGCCCCGGCTCCCGCTCTCGTGTGGTAGGTCTGAGGGGCGGGCCGGGGGCTTGCCGGCGACCACGTCGGCAAGGCCCCTGGGAGAGGGGGCCAGGGGGCGGTGGCCCCCTGCCCCCTCTCCCAGGCCCACTCCCCCAACCCCATATGGGGGGTGGGGAGGGGAGTTTGAGGGGAGGGCCGGGGGGCCTGCGGTCCCCCGGCCCTCCCCTCAAGAAACTAAAGCAGGACCGGCAAGCCGCGGCTTCTGAGGTATTCCTTCACCTGGCGGATGCTCAGCAGCCGGAAGTGGAAGACGGAGGCGGCCAGGAGGATCTGGGCCTTGCCTTCCGCCACCGCCTCGTAGAAGTGTTCCAGGGTGCCGGCGCCGCCGGAGGCGATGACCGGCACGGAGACCGCCTCGGCGATGGCCCGGGTGAAGGGGAGGTCGTAGCCCTTTTGGGTGCCATCCCCGTCCATGCTGGTGGGCAAAATCGTGCCGGCGCCCCGGGCCTCGCACTCCTTGGCCCAGGCCACCGCGTCCCGGCCCACGGGCTTGGTGCCCCCGGCCACCACCACCTCAAAGCCCGAGGGCATGGCCGGATTGCGCTTTCCGTCGATGGCGACGGTGAGGCGCTCAGGCCCATAGGCCTTGGCCGCCCGGTCGATGAGCCCGGGGTCCTTCACCGCGGCGCTGTTCATGGAGATCTTGGCGGCCCCGGCGGTGAGCACCAGCTCGATGTCCTCCAGGGAACCGATGCCGCCCCCCACGGTGAGGGGGATGGTAATCCGGGAGGAGACGTTTTTCACCCACTCCAGGCGGGTGGGGCGGTTTTCCAGGGTGGCGGCAATATCCAGCATGGCCAGCTCGTCCGCGCCTTCTTGTTGATAAAAGACGGCGTGCTCCACCGGATCCCCGGCGTCTTTCAGATCCACGAAGTGCACGCCCTTGACCACCCGGCCCTCCTTCATATCCAGGCAGGGCATGATTTTGATGGGCTCCATATCCACCTCCATGAGAGATACCGGCGGCCCGTCCCCGGGGGAACAAAGAAAGTCCTTGGTGCAAGGGGAACTCCGCCTCCGGGGGAGTATACCACACGGCCCCGGGGGGAGGCTTGACAGCCGGAATTAAATGTTTATAATCCATTTGCCGATGTCGAGAGGGGGCCCCGCCGGGGGCGCCCGGCCCTCCAAAAAAAATTTCCGGGGGGCTTGACAGAGAGCGCAAGGGTTGGTTATATAAATATTTGCCGCTGGGGCGAGGGGAAAAGCGAACGGAAAAAAAACCTCTTGACAACCGGCGGGGGCTGAGCTAAATTTAAATTAGGTCAGCTTGCTCTTTGAAAACTAAATAGCGAGCCCGAGTGCGGGAAAATCCCAGTTCAACTGGAGAGTTTGATCCTGGCTCAGAATTAACGCTGGCGGCATGCCTAACACATGCAAGTCGAGCGAGAAACCCCGGTTCGCCGGGGGAGTACAGCGGCGCACGGGTGAGTAACGCGTGGGTAATCTACTTCCGTCTGGGGGATAACCCACCGAAAGGTGGGCTAATACCGCATAATCCGCCGGGTCGATGGACCTGTCGGCAAAGGTGGCCTCTGCATGCAAGCTGCCGGATGGAAATGAGCCCGCGTCCCATTAGCTAGTTGGTAGGGTAATGGCCTACCAAGGCGACGATGGGTAGCTGGTCTGAGAGGACGGCCAGCCACACTGGAACTGGAACACGGTCCAGACTCCTACGGGAGGCAGCAGTGAGGAATCTTGCGCAATGGGGGAAACCCTGACGCAGCGATGCCGCGTGGGTGAAGAAGGCCTTCGGGTCGTAAAGCCCTGTCAGGCGGGAAGAACAGCCTGGGAACGAATACTTCCCGGGTGTGACGGTACCGCCGAAGGAAGCACCGGCTAACTCCGTGCCAGCAGCCGCGGTAAGACGGAGGGTGCAAGCGTTATTCGGAATCATTGGGCGTAAAGGGCGTGTAGGCGGCCGGTTAAGTCAGGGGTGAAAGCCCAGGGCTCAACCCTGGAAGTGCCTCTGATACTGGCTGGCTTGAGTCCGGGAGAGGGAAGCGGAATTCCGGGTGTAGAGGTGAAATTCGTAGATATCCGGAGGAACACCGGTGGCGAAGGCGGCTTCCTGGACCGAGACTGACGCTGAGACGCGAAAGCGTGGGGAGCAAACAGGATTAGATACCCTGGTAG
>JBBFLF010000033.1 GCA_037481655.1 Desulfobaccales bacterium
GGAGGGCTGGGGGAACGCAGTTCCCCCACCCTCCCCTCAAACTCCCCTCCCAACCCCCTTTAAGGGGTGGGGGAGGGGGTGCGGGGGAGGGGCAGGGGCCCATGGTCCCTGGCCCCTCCCCCGCACTCAGGTTCTCACCTGACCGTTACCGTAAACGATGAATTTGGTGGTGGTGAGTTCTTCCAGGCTCATGGGGCCGAAGGCGTGAAGTTTGCTGGTGCTGATGCCGATTTCGGCGCCCAGTCCCAGTTCGCCGCCGTCGTTGAAGCGGGTGGAGGCGTTGACCAGCACCACGGAGGAATCCACCTCCCGGAGGAAGCGCTGGGCGTTGTCATAGTCCCGGGTGAGGATGGCCTCGGTGTGGTTGGAGCTGTAGCGGGCGATGTGCTCCAACGCGGCGTCCAGGTCCGGCACCACTTTGACGGCCAGGATGAGGTCCAGGAATTCATAGCCCCAGTCCCTCTCCTGGGCGGGTGTGACCTGGGGGTCGAGCTTCCGGGTCAGGGGGCAGCCCCTCAGTTCCACCCCGGCTTCCCGGAAGCGGGCGTGCATGCGGGGGAGGAAGGCGGGCGCGATCTCCTGGTGCACCAGCATGGTCTCCATGGCGTTGCACACGCCGGGGCGCTGCACCTTGGCGTTGAAGCACACGGTTTCGGCCAGGTCCAGGTCGGCGGTGGCATCCACAAAGATATGGCAGACGCCCTTGTAGTGCTTGAGCACCGGGATGCGGGAGTTTTCCGCTACGAAGCGGATGAGGCCCTCGCCGCCCCGGGGGATGATGAGGTCCACCAGCTCGTCCTGCTTGAGGAGCTCCAGGGTGGCCTCCCGGGCCACCGAGGGGATGACCTGCACCGCCGCCGGGGGGAGATGGAATTCTTCCAGGGCCTGTTGCATGAGGCGGGCGAGGGCCAGGTTGGAGTGGAGGGCCTCCTTGCCGCCCTTGAGGATGATGGCGTTGCCGCTCTTCAGGCACAGGGCAGCGGCGTCCACGGTGACGTTGGGCCGGGATTCGTAGATGAAGCCGATGACTCCCAGGGGGATGCGCATGCGGCCCACCCACAGGCCGTTGGGGCGCCGCCACATCTTCACCACCTCGCCCACGGGGTCAGGCAGGGCCGCCACTTCCTTAAGGCCCTGGACCATGGCGGCCATGACCTTGTCGGACAAGGTGAGGCGGTCGATGAAGGCGGCGGGGTGGCCTTCTCCTTGGGCCTTCTCCACGTCTTTGGCATTTTCGGCCTGGAGGGCCCCCTTGTGCTCCTGAAGCAGGTCCGCCAGCCGCAAGAGCACCTGATCTTTGACGCCCCGGGAAAGGCTCCCCAGGGCCCGGGCCGCCTGCCGGGCGGCCATGGCCATCTCTCTCACTGTTGCAGGAATATCCATGGATTCAGCCCACCGTATTTGCCAGAGTAATTATGGGAATGAAATCGGACTATCGGGAGACTCATCCCCTCATTCTGCCTCATTTCCAGCCATGCTTTCCCCTTCGTGGTCAAGCCAGACGATCTCCTGCACAAACCTGGGAGGGAAGGGGCGCTCCTGTAGCCTGTCCCACTCCTCCCGGGTATAAACCAGAATGTCGGCGGGGACGGGAAGATCCCGGGTATCCCAGTCGCCGGCCCTCATATGAAAGGGCTTGTCCGCCTGCGTCACGATGATGACCACATCCAGGTCGCTGCCCACTCCCCAGTCGCCCCGGGCATAGGAGCCGAAGTAACCGATCCGGAGAACCTCCGGCCGAGCGCGTGCCACCTGGGTGGCCCAGCGGCACAGCGCGGCCTTGACCGTCTGGGCGTCATGCCATCTGAAGACGGACGAACTCAATGATCTCACGGGCATAAGTGAGGGCCAACTCGCTTTGCAGCGGTCCGTAGTGTTCAAAGGGTGCGCCGGAGGGGTGGCTGTTGGGATAGCGCGTCGGAATATAAAAGTTGTCCAGCACCTTGGCCCGGTCAATCAAATCAGCCGGGACGGGCACGGCTTCAGGCAGCTCCTGCAGCAATCTCGCCACCACCTGTCCCCAGGCTTCCTGGCCGTGGCGCAGGTGTACGGCCCTCACCGCCTTCTCCGCCGCCTGCTGGGCGGCAAAGCAGGCCCATTCATGGCGGCCGGCCTGCCGGGAGTCCCGGGCCTGCTCCAGACCCCGGAGAGCCTGATGCAACCAGTCACGGGCGCGGGTGACCATGGTTAATATTGCAGCGTATAAATCGCTTGGAATTTATGCAAGGAGGGGCCAGGGGACCGGCAGCCCTCCGACCTTTACCCAGTCTGCCCTCTCGCCCCATTCCGGGGGTACAGGGGTGGAGAGGGATAGGGGAAAGGCTCAGTGACCTCCACCCCCCAAGCTCGATGCGAAAACCCCACCTTTCCTTGTCCCCATCCTCCTTACACAAACTCGGGGAAGATCACCAGGTTGTCCCGGTGGATGACCTCGTCGTAGTCCTTGTGGCCCAGGGCCTGGGCGATCTCGTGGGTCTTTTTACCCTTGATGCGGTTGATGTCCCGGCTGGAGTAGTTGCTTAAGCCCACCGCAAAGGCGTGGCCCTCCGGGTCCATGAGGGTCACCGCGGCGCCCTTGCGGAAGCCGCCGAAGACCTCCAGAATCCCGGCGGGAAGGAGGCTTTTGCCCGCGTGCACCAGGGCTTCTCTCGCCCCTTCGTCCACCAGGATGGCCCCCTCCGGGGAGACGTTGTAGGCCAGCCAATACTGGCGACTCTTCATCCTCTGGGCCTGAGGCAAAAACAGGGTGCCCACGTCCTCACCGGCGAAGATGGCCGGCAGAATTCCGGGGGTGAGGCCGTTGGCGATGAGGCTGGGGATGCCCAGCCCTGCCGCTTTTTTCACCGCCTGCAGCTTGCTCACCATGCCGCCCCGTCCCAGGCGGCCGGGCCGCCGTCCGGCTGCGGCCAACAGCCGGGGGTCGCTGGTGTCCACCACATGGAGCAGGGGGGCCGTGGGGTCCTCCCGGGGGTCCCGGGCATAGAGCCCCTCGGTGTTGGTGAGGAGGATGAGGAGGTCGGCGGCCACCAGGTTGCAGATGAGGGCCGCCAGGTTGTCGTTATCCCCAAACTTGAGCTCCTCGGTGGCCACGGTGTCGTTTTCGTTGATGACGGGGATGACCCCCCACTGCAGGAGGGCAAAGAGGGTGTTTCTGGCATTGAGGAAGCGGGTGCGGGCCGCCAGGTCGTCGTGGGTGAGGAGGATCTGGGCCACCTTGAGGCCGTAGAGGGCGAAGGCCTCCTCGTAGGCGTACATGAGGATGCTTTGCCCTGCCGCGGCCACCGCCTGCACCTGGGGGATGCCCTGGGGCCGCTCGCTTAAGCCCAGCTTCTTTAATCCTGCGGCCACGGCGCCGGAAGACACCAGCACCACCTGGCGCTCCTCCCGTGTTAGGCCGGCGATCTCGCCCGCCAGGCGCTGGATGAGGGGGCCGTTTAAGCCCTCGGGGCCGGTGAGCACCGCGCTCCCCAGCTTGATGACGATGCGTCTGGCCTTGGCGAGGTAGGTGGCGCGTTCTTCTGCCATAACCGGGTGGAATAACCGTTTTTTTTCGACATTCCCCTTGACTATATCACAGCCATCGGGCGCAATTCCAGACCTGGAGGCGAAAAAGGCCGGACCTCAGTGAATAGAGAGGGTGAGCCTGAGGGGATTCAGGCAGGGGTTGGCGACTGCGGGCCGGCCGCGTCCACGGCGTGCTCCACGCCCTCCTGGGCGACGACGGCCGCCAAGGCCGCCTTCAGCTCCGGAATCCCCGCCCCGGTCTTGGCCGAGACCGCGAAGGCGGGGAAACCCGCCTCCCGGAAGGCCGTCAGCACCGCATCCAGGGGGAAATCCGGCGGCAGAAGGTCCATCTTGTTGAGGATGATCCAGCGGGGGCGGCTCAGGAGTTCCGGATCATAGGCCCGCATCTCCGCCTCCACGGGCTGAAGGGCCGTAAGAGGCCTGTCCGGGTCCACCTCGGTGGCATCCACCACGTGCCATAGCAGCCGGGTGCGCTTGAGATGCCGCAAAAACCGCAGCCCCAGGCCCTTGCCCCGGTGCGCTCCGGGGATGAGGCCGGGGACTTCGGCCAGGATGAGGGGCTCCCGGGTGGGGTCCACCGTGAGAGCCCCCAACTGGGGCGTCAGGGTGGTGAAGGGGAAGGCCCCCACCCGGGCCCGGGAGGCGGTGAGAGCTTTGAGCACGCTGGTCTTGCCGGCGTTGGGGCGGCCGATGAGGCCCACATCCGCCAGAAGGCTCAGCTCCAGGCGCAGGCGGCGCTCCTGGCCGGGCTCGCCGGGCTGGGCAAAGCGAGGGGAGCGCAGCCGGGAGGAGACGAAGTGGGCGTTGCCCTTGCCGCCCCGGCCGCCTTTGGCCACCAGCAGGCGCTCGCCGGGGCTCACCAGTTCTTTCAGAAGCCGGTCGCGCTCGGCGTCATAGACCAGGGTGCCCAGAGGCACCGGGATGATGAGGGGGGCGCCGTTTCGGCCCTGGCGGTCCCCACCCTCGCCGGGCCGGCCGTTTTCCGCCCGGAAGAAGCGCCGCCGTTGGAAGTGGACCAGGGTGCGACAGTGGGGGGAGGCTTCGAGATAGACGTCGCCGCCGGCGCCGCCGTTGCCGCCGTCGGGGCGACCCCGGGGCCGGTGCGGCGCCCGCTGGAAACTCACACAGCCGGCGCCGCCTGCTCCGGCCCGGACGATGATCTCGGCCTCATCGTGGAAGACGCTCACGCAAGGGGCTGGACGCTGACCCGCTTTTTGTCTTTGCCGAAGGTTTCAAAGACCACCACGCCGTCCACCTTGGCAAACAGCGTGAAGTCCTTGCCCATGCCCACGTTCATGCCGGGGTGAATCTTGGTGCCGCACTGGCGCACCAGGATGTTGCCGGCCTTCACCTGCTGACCGGCGAAGCGCTTCACGCCCCGGCGCTTGCCGGCACTGTCCCGGCCGTTTCGGGAACTGCCGCCTGCTTTCTTGTGTGCCATGGCCGTTACTCCTATTCCGGGAGAGGGGGCCAGGGGTCACGGACCCCTGCCCCCTCTCCCGCACCCACTCCCCCAACCCCTTATGAAGGGGTAATAAGGGATTTTGATAGGTCAGGGGGCTCCGGTTTCCCGGGATTCTTTCTATAAGTTATACGATGATCTCTTTGATTTCCAGAGCCGTATAGAGCTGCCGGTGGCCGCGTTTGCGCCGGTAGTTCTTGCGCCGCTTTTTCTTGAAGACCAGGATCTTTTTGGCCCGGCCCTGGTGGTGAATGGCGGCCTTCACCTGGGCGTTGGGGACCAGGGGCTGGCCCACCCTGATCTCCTGGCCGTCGGCCACCAACAGGACCTGATCCAGGATGACCTCCTCGCCCCGCAGGCCCGGAAGCCGCTCCACCCGGAGCACATTCCCCGGGGAGACGCGGTATTGTTTGCCGCCGGTCTGGATGATGGCGTACACAGATCGCCTCCTTGGCCGAAATAAACCGTTTAATATTATAAAATCTTTCCGGCCTGTCAACCCTTTTTGCGCTCAGAGGCGGGCGGTTGACAGGGGCCGGTGGCCGCATTAAGATGGGCCTGTTTCAGGGAGGCTGGGGGAAGAGAGGCAGAGGAGGCAGTGGCCCTCTGCCCTTATCCCTGGCTTTTCCTTATCTCCAAGGGAGAAAAACCACGGGCCGTGAAGAGATTCCCGGCCCCGTGGCCGCCCCGGAAACAGCGCTGACAGGACATGGACTCCCCCGCCCCCAAACGCGCCCAGGGTTACGTGGTCATCCACGGCCATTTCTACCAGCCGCCCCGGGAAAACCCCTGGATCGAGGAGATCGAGGAGGAGGCGGGGGCCCAGCCCTTCCACGACTGGAACGAGCGCATCGCCTTTGAGTGCTATACCCCCAACACCTGCGCCCGGGTCTATGACGGCCAGGGGCGCATCCTCAACATCGTCAACAACTACGAATATCTCAACTTCAACTTCGGGCCCACCCTGCTCTCCTGGCTGGCGGCCCACGCGCCGGTGACCTTTCAGCGGGTGGTGGCCGCCGATCGTTTAAGCCACACCCGCCTGGGGCACGGCAACGCCATCGCCCAGGCCTACAATCACGCCATTCTGCCCTTGGCCAGCCCCCGGGACCGGCTGACGGAGATCCTCTGGGGGCTTAAGGACTTTGAGCACCGCTTCGGCCGGGCGGCTGAAGCCCTGTGGCTGCCGGAGACCGCGGTGGACTACCCCACTTTGGCCGACCTGGTGGCCCAGGGCCTGACCTACGTGATCCTCTCCCCCTACCAGGCCCGGCGGGTCCGGCCCTTAAGCGGCGGCCCCTGGCAGCCGGTGACCGGCGAGAGCCTGGACACCACCCAGCCCTATCGCTGTTTTCTCCCCGAAGGTACCGGGGAACCCGGCCGGCGCAATTATATTGACGTCTTTTTTTACGACGGCCAGGTGGCCTCGGAGATCAGCTTCGGCGACCTTTTGGTGGACAGCTACCGCCTGGCGGAGCGCCTGACGGCCCGCTTCAACCCCGCCCTGCCCCGGCCCCAGCTCCTGCACGTGGCCACCGATGGCGAAAACTACGGCCATCACAAGAAATTCGGTGAGCTGGCCCTGGCCCACACCTTAACCGAGGCCCTGCCCCAGAAGGGCTTCCAGGTCACCAACTACGCCACTTTCCTGAAGCTGGCGCCGCCCACCCAGATGGTGGACCTGTACCTGGGGCCTGAAGGTGCCGGCAGCTCCTGGAGCTGTGCCCACGGAGTGGAGCGCTGGCGGAGTGACTGCGGCTGCAGCACCGGCGGCTTCCCTCATTGGCAGCAGCGCTGGCGCGCCCCCTTGCGGGAGGCCTTCGACTTTCTAAATGAGCGCTTGGCGGAGATCTTCGAGACCGAGGGGTCCCGGTATCTCAAGGACCCCTGGGCGGCCCGCAACGACTACATCGAGGTCATTTTGGACCGCAGCCCGGAGCGCCTGGCGGCCTTTTTCGCCCGCCACGGGGTGCCGGGGCTGTCCCCGGAGCAGTGGGTGCCGGCCTTGCGGCTGTTGGAGATGCAGCGCCATGCGCTCCTCATGTTCACCAGTTGCGGCTGGTTCTTTGCCGACCTGGCGGGGCTGGAGACCCTGCAGGTGCTGAAATACGCCGCCCGGGCCCTGCAGCTGGGGCTGTATTTCACCACCGCCGACCTCGAGGAGCCCTTTTTGGCCCGCCTGGAGCGGGCGGTGAGCAACCGGCCGGAGGAGGGCAACGGCCGCCGCATCTATGAGCGCCGCATCCGCCCGGCGGTGGTGGATTTCCCCAAGATCGTCAACCACTGGGTCATCTCCTGGCTTAAGGCCCGGGAGCGGCAGTGCCCCACCTGCATCTACCATTTCCGGGTGGAGCCCCGGGACCTGGAGGTGGAGAGCCACGCCTCCCTGGCCCTGGCCGCCGGCCGCCTCACCGTCACCTCGGGCATCACCCGGGCTTCCCAGGACCTGGGCTTTTTCACCGTGCACCTGGGCAGTTATCTCTACCGCACCCAGGTGCAGCGGCAGCCGGCCCCCCAGGAGTTCGCCGCCCTGAAGCAGGAGCTCTTTCAGGTCCTGAAAACCGCGCCGGAGGATTTGGTGCCCCTCATGGCCCGGCGCCTCGGGGGCGATTACTTCACCGTGCATGACGTCTTCCGGGAGGAAAAGCAGGAGATCTTCCGGGATCTGCTGGCCCCCAACCAGGAGGAGGCGGTGGGCCAGGTGATGCATCTCTTTGAGGAAGCCCGCGCCTTATTGGAGGCCATGGCCACGGAGAATCTGGCCCTGCCTCGCCTCTACCGGGCCTTGGGGGAGATCGCCCTCAACCGCCGCCTGGTGCTGGCCCTGCGCCATCTGGAGCCCGAGCCCTGGCTGCTGCCGGCCTCGGAGGAGGTGGCCGCCATCATCGCCGAGGCCTCCCTTTTGCACCTGAAACTGGAAACCGGGGAAGGGGCGCGCATCCTCTCCCGGATCCTGGAGCGCTACCTGAAGGAGCTGGCGGGCCGGCTGTCTCTGGAGACCGCCCAGCGGCTGAAAGAGTTTCTGGAACTGTTGGGCCGCATTCCCATCCAACTGGACCTCCGGGAGCCTCAAAACTTCTTTTTCTATCTGATGGAAGAGCACTTTCCGGCTTTGGCGGCCCGGGCCTCCCGGGACCCGGAGGCCCGCCGGCTGGCGGAACTGCTGGTGAGTCTGGCCGGCCCCTTGGGTTTCAGCCCCACGCGCTACCTCAGGCTCCTGGCGTAAAAGAGGCGAGGAGAAAGTGAGATGTCCCTGCTGAACCGGTTGGCCGAGGCGATGGCGGAGGCGGTGCAGGTCAAAAAACGGCTGGTGGCGGAGCAGGGCGAGCAGGTCATCGCCGCTGCCCGGCTTCTGGCGGACACCCTGCAGGCCGGCGGCAAGATCCTGCTCTTCGGCAACGGCGGCAGCGCCGCGGACGCCCAGCACCTGGCGGCGGAGTTCGTCAACCGCTTTCAGGTGGAGCGCCCGCCCCTGGCGGCGGTGGCCCTCACCACCGACACCTCCATCCTCACCGCGGTGGCCAACGATTACGATTTCCGGGAGGTCTTCGCCAAGCAGGTGCGGGCCTTGGGCAAGCCCGGGGATGCGGCGGTGGGCCTGAGCACCAGCGGCTCCTCCCCCAACGTGGTGGCGGCTCTCGCGACGGCCAAGGACCTGGGGCTTCGCACCCTGGCCTTAAGCGGCGGGGACGGCGGCCCGGTGGCCAAAGCGGCGGAGCTGGCCATCGTGGTGCCCTCCCGCAACACCCCCCGCATCCAGGAGGTGCACATCACCATCGGGCATGTGCTCTGCGACCTGGTGGATTATCTCCTCTTTCCGGACAGATTTGCCGAGTAAGGGCACGGCCGCAGCCGTCGGCCGGGGTTGCGCTTCCGGGCCGGCTGGCGGATAATCAGAAGGGCCGCCGGGCGGAAAGACCCGCGGGCTTCGCCATCCACCACCCGGGCCAGGATTTCTCCCTGCCATGACCAGCAAACCGCCTGTGGATCCCCTGGAGCCTCTGTCCTTGGAGGGGGTGCGCACCTATTCCTTATATGAGCGGCCCTCCAAGGTGGACCACACCCGCTTCGCCCGGCCCTGGGAGCTGGGGGGGAGCTTCAAGGACTTTTGCCGCTCGCTCCCCCGGCTGTTGGCGGGGGAGTGGCTGCTGGAGGTGGCCGCAGCCTGGGTGGCGGCGCGGCGCCAGGGTCATCTGGTGCTTCTGGGCATGGGGGCCCATGTGCTGAAAGTGGGCCTGAGCCCGGTGATCCTGGACCTCTGCCGCCGGGGGCTGGTAAGCGGCCTGGCCTTAAATGGCGCCGGCATCATCCATGACGCCGAGCTCGCCTTGGCCGGCCGCACCTCCGAGGACGTGGACGCCACCTTAAGCGGCGGGGAGTTCGGCATGGCCCGGGAGACCGCGGAGTTCCTCAACCGGGCCATCACCCAGGGAGTGGCCGACGGCCTGGGGCTGGGGGCGGCGGTGGGCCGGGCTCTCACTCAGGCGGACGCCCCTTACCGCCACCTGAGCCTGCTGGCCGGTGCCTGGGAGCTTCAGGTGCCGCTGACGGTGCACGTGGCCCTAGGCACCGATATCATCCACATTCACCCCTCCTGCGACCCCGCGGCCACCGGACTGGGCACCCACCGGGATTTCCGCCTCTTTGCCGCCCTGGTGAGCCGCCTGTCGGGGGGGATGTATCTCAACGTGGGCTCGGCGGTGCTTTTGCCCGAGGTCTTTTTGAAGGCGGTGACCCTGGCCCGCAACCTGGGCCATCCGGTGGCGCCGCTCACCACCGTGAATCTGGATTTCATCCAGCACTACCGGCCGCAGACCAACGTGGTGCGGCGGCCCACCGCCACCGGGGGGCGGGGCTTTGCCTTCACCGGCCACCATGAGCTGCTGGTGCCGCTTTTGGCGGCCCTGGTGACGGAACTGTGGGAGGAGGAGACCCATGCCGACTGACATTGTCATCGAAGCCCAGGACATCCGCATGGAGGGGGTTCTCTTTGATACCCCCACCGGCCGGGCCCTGGCGGCGGCCCTCCCTTTCTCCGGCACGGCCCATCGCTGGGGGGACGAAGTCTATTTCGCCGTGCCCCAGGTGGTGCAGGAGCTGGAGGACGACGCCCGGTTGACGGTGGAAGTGGGGGACCTGGCCTACTGGCCTTCGGGCCGGGCCTTTTGCATCTTTTTCGGCCTCACCCCGACGAGCGTCCCCGGGGAGATCCGGCCGGCCAGCGCCGTCAACCTGGTAGGACGGGTGTTGGGGGACCCCTGCTGCTTCGCCGCGGTCCGGGACGGCGACACGGTGACGGTCTCCCGGCGCTAAGAAGGCTTCGGCTTTTCCCCAGGGCATGCATCCTGGGAAAAAATGATTATAATTCCCTGAGAAGAAAATTTTCTTGTTTAACTTGTGACTTCTCACTTCCCTTCTGCCCCTGATGCGGAAGGGAGAGGGGATGAGGGAGAGAAGGCTGGGATTGACCCTCCTGCGCTCCTCTTCCCGATCATGATCAAGGTCCTCGAAATGCTGACAAACCCCCGGAGGGTCCAGCCCTGAAAGCCCTGGAATGGGGAGGGCTGGCGGCTTGGATAGCCCTGTGTTTCGGGGCTGCGGCCGTGGGGGCCCGGTTCACCCCGGGAGAGTGGTACGCCGGTTTGGCCAAACCCGCCTGGACCCCGCCGGATTGGGTCTTCGGGCCGGTGTGGACGCTGCTCTACCTGCTCCTGGCGCTGGCCGCCTGGCAGGTGTGGCGGCGTCACGGCTTTTCCGGGGCCGGCGGGGCGTTGGGGCTGTTTCTGGTGCAGCTCTTTTTCAATGCCCTGTGGTCCTGGATCTTCTTCGGGCTCAAGCAGCCCGGCTGGGCCCTTTTGGACCTCACGGCCCTATGGCTCACCGCCCTGGCCGCCACCCTGGCCTTCTGGCGCCTTGAGCCTGTGGCCGGCTGGCTGCTGGTGCCGTACATGGCCTGGCTGAGCTTTGCCGGTGCCCTTAACTTCGCCTTGTGGCGTTTGAATAGCTGAGTGTGGGGAGGATATATGCCCATCTTCGAATTTCACTGCGATAAGTGCAATCAGGACTT
Organism: Desulfobaccales bacterium; assembly: GCA_037481655.1. NCBI lineage: Bacteria > Pseudomonadati > Thermodesulfobacteriota > Desulfobaccia > Desulfobaccales > Desulfobaccales bacterium. The sequence goes on from JBBFLF010000033.1 coordinate 11,055, forward strand.
TGAAAAGCTGGTGTTCAAAGGCGATCCCGAGGTCACCTGCCCGGCCTGCGGCGGCCCGGTGGCCAAACTGATGAGCGCCTGCGCCTTCAAGACCGACTACCACGGCTTCATGTCCACGCCGTCTTCCGGCAGCAAGAGCTCCTGCTCCGGCTGCTCCGCCACTTCCTGCAGCACCTGCGGCTGAGGCAGGCGTGCCCCGGACCATCCGGATCGGCACCCGGGGAAGTGTCTTGGCCCTCACCCAGACCCGCTGGGTGGAGGCAGAGCTGCGCGCCGTGCACCCGGAGGTGGCCACCGAGCTGGTGGTGATCAAGACCACCGGCGACAAGATCACCGACGTGCCCCTGGCCCGCATCGGCGGCAAGGGCCTCTTCATCAAGGAGATCGAGGAGGCCCTGCTCAAAGGCGAGGTGGATCTGGCGGTGCACAGCCTGAAGGACATGCCGGCGGAGCTCCCCCCTGGCTGCGTCCTGGGGGCCTATCCGCCCCGGGAGGACTGGCGGGACGCCTTTTTGTCCCCTAAGTGGGCCTCCCTAGAGGAGATTCCCCCCGGCGGGCGGGTGGGCACGGGCAGCCTCAGGCGCCGGGTGCAACTCCTGCACCGGCGGCCCGATCTGGAGGTGGTGCCCCTGCGGGGCAATGTGGACACCCGCCTGCGCAAACTGGAGACGGAGAACCTGGAGGCCATCATCCTGGCGGCGGCGGGGCTGAAGCGCCTGGGCCTGGGGCACCTGCCCCGGCGGTATCTCGGGCCTGAGGAGATGCTCCCCGCCATCGGCCAAGGGGCGCTGGCTCTGGAGGTGCGGGCCGACGACCGGGAGATGCTGGAGCTGCTGGCGCCCCTGGATCATCACCCTACCCGGGTGACGGTCACCGCCGAGCGGGCCTTTCTGGCCCGCCTGGGGGGCGGCTGCCTGGTGCCGGTGGCGGCCCTGGGGGAACTCGCGGACGGCCGCCTGAGCCTCACCGGCCTCATCAGTGACGCCGAGGGCCGCCGGGTGGTCCAGGACCAGGTGACGGGTGAGCCGGAGGCGGCGGCAACCCTGGGCACGGAGCTGGCGACGCGCCTGTTGGCCGCCGGCGGCCGGGAGATCCTGGCCGCCTTTTATGAAGGGCAGGGCTGATCGGGGAGCCTGTTTGTGGGGGCGTGCCTGGATCCCCGGAGCCCGGCCTCGGCCCGGGATAAGTCCCGGGATTTACGACTTTTGTGGGCGGGAGTGCTTCACTCCCCCCGAAAATTTTCTTGACTTTGGGCTTACTTCTCCCTAAACTTCCAGGTAAGGGGGAAGTGATGTCGGGTTACCGGGGGAAAACCTGGCGGCTGGCGCTGGTGGCGATCTGCCTGCTGTGGGGTGCCGCCTCGGCAGCCTTTGCCGGCGAGGCCGCGGCGCTGTTTCAGCATCTGCCGCCCCTCTTCCGTCCGGTCTCCCAGGACGTCCCCGAAACCGCTTTGGAAGCCCAGATGGTGGGTGAGCGGCCGCCCGGCGAGGCCGGCCGTTCCTCCTATGATCAGACCCTCAGGGAGCTGCTGCCGGGCGTCACCCTGCAGGAAAAAGACGGCGGGGCAGTGCTGAAGCTCCCCCAGAACTTTTTGCTCAACATCTCCTTCCGCTACGGCAAGGAAAGCGGTTCCGCCCCACCCGAAGGCCAGGGGGCGCCGCAGCCTATCTTGCTCAAGTCCTCCCTCGATTACTCCCTCCTTCCCAACCTGCAGGTGGGGCTGAGCGGCTTCCTGTATCATGGGGTGGCGGACAGCCGCTACTTCCAGCGCCGCTATGGGGATGTCACCATGGGCCTGGGGCCCGGCGTGCGCTACGACCTGGGGCGCTGGAGCCTCACCCTCCAAAGCCAGTACGGCACCAAGTCCAGGGACCAGAAAGAGGGCCTGCAGAACTGGTTCCGGGTCTGGTACGCCTTTTAATACCTCTCTCTCCTGCCCTTGCTGCGTTTCCCGGAGCCTTTGATTCCCGCCCGGTTGCTTCAGCGGCGGCAGCGTTTCCTCGCCCAGGTGGAGCTCCCTGACGGCTCCCGGCCCTGGGTGCATGTGCCCAACTCCGGGGCCCTCACCGGCTGCCTCAGCCCTGGTCTGCCCATCCTGCTCACGGCGGAGAACTCCCCCCATCGCAAAACCCCTTACACCTGGCGCTTCGCTGAGGGGCCGGCGGGCTGGATCTGCATTGACACCCTGGCCCCCAACCGCCTGGTGGCCGAGGCCCTGCAAGGCCCAGGGCTGCCGGAGTTTCCCCGGATCAAGGCCCTGAAGCCGGAGGTGACCCTCCCCGGGGGCGGCCGCCTGGACTTTGTGGCCGACCTGGGCGGGCGCCTGGCCTTTGTGGAGGTGAAGAGCGTCACCTGGGTGGAGGAGGGCGTGGCCCTCTTCCCCGACGGCGTCACCACCCGGGGCCGGCGCCACCTGCAGGAGCTGGCCGCCTTGGTGCGCCAGGGCCACCTGGCCTGGCAGATCTTCGTGGTGCAGCGGGCCGACGGGGTGCTGCTCCGGCCCGCCTGGCAGGTGGACCCGGCTTACGCCCAGGAGCTGGCCCGGGCCCATGAGGCCGGCGTCAAGATCCTGGTTTTCCGAGAAAAGGTGGCCCCTCCGGAAATTAGCCTTGCCGAAATCCTCCCCTTTGATTTAAGATTAACCGGCCTTTAATCGGAAACTTACGGATTTCTCACGCGGCAAGGAAATCTGGGAAGATGCTCAATAACGACCTGCGCGTCTTCACCGGCAACGCCAACCCGGAGCTGGCCCGGAAGATCTGTGAGGAACTGGGGATCAACCTGGGGCAGGCCCTGGTCTCCACCTTCAGCGACGGGGAGATCCGGGTGGAGATCGGCGAAAACGTCCGCGGCCGGGACGTCTTTCTCATCCAGCCCACCAGCCCGCCGGTGAACCAGCACCTCATGGAGCTGCTCATCATGATCGACGCGGTGAAACGGGCTTCGGCCCGGCGCATCACCGCAGTGATCCCCTATTTCGGCTACGCCCGCCAGGACCGCAAGGTGGCCCCCCGGGTGCCCATCTCCGCCAAACTGGTGGCCGACCTCCTCACCACCGCCGGCGCCGACCGCATCCTCACCATGGACCTGCACGTGGGCCAGATCCAGGGCTTCTTCGACATCCCGGTGGACAACCTTTACGGCTCCCCGGTGATGATCCCCTATATCCACGAAAACTTCAAAAACGACCTGGTCATCGTCTCCCCGGACGCCGGCGGGGTGGCCCGGGCCCGGGCCTACGCCAAACGCCTGGGCGCTTCCCTGGGCCTCATCGACAAACGCCGGGACGCCCCCGGCAAGGCCACGGCCATGCACCTCATCGGCGACGTCCTGGGCAAAGACGTGGTCATCATGGACGACATCGTGGACACCGGCGGCACCCTGACCGAGGCGGCCAAGGTCATCCTGGGCCATGGCGCCCTGAGCGTCAACGCCTGCTGCACCCACGCAGTGCTCTCCGGCCCGGCGGTCTCCCGCATCTCCGACTCCCAGCTCAAACACCTGGTGGTCACCGACACCATCCGCCTGAACGACGCCGCCCAGAAATGCCCCAAAATCGTGCAACTGAGCGTGGCCCGCACCTTCGCCCGGGCCATCCTCAACATCCACCGGGAAGAATCCATCAGCTCCCTGTTCGAGATTCATTTCTAAGTAAAGTGGCCTGGTGACCGGGACGCCCGGGCGGGTGTCCCGGTCACCAACGGGAGAGGGGGCCAGGGGTCGAGGACCCCTGCCCCCTCTCCCGTCCCCTCTCCCCCAACCCCATAAGGGGGGTGGGGGAGGGGAGTGTGAGGGGAGGGAGGGGGGCCATCGGCCCCCCGGCCCTCCCCTCACACTTTCCTTAAATGACCTTGATCTCTTCCAGGTTGTCCTGCCAGTTGTCCCAGAGGTAGTGGTCCAGGCGGCCGGCGGCGATGAGGCCCAGGGCGAAGCGGGCCTGGGCGGCGTAGAAGTCGCACAGGGCCGCGGGGCCGTTCAGGGTGCCGTGCATGGCGTGGATTTCCGCCGGGCAGGGGGCGCCGCAGAAGTGGCGCACGCTGCAGCGCCGGCAGGGGTGGATGTCTTCCACCCGGCGGCCGGTGACCTGGCGGAAGGGCTCGGTGGCCAGGAGGTCGGCGAGGGGGGTGTCGAAGAGGTTGCCGCCGTGGAATTCCGGCAGGCCCAGAAACTCGCTGCAGGGGGTGACTTCGCCGGCGGCGCCCACCGCAAAGAAGCAGCGGCCGCCGCCGCAGGGGGAGATGTCGCACATCAGCCGCCTGGCCCCCGGGGCCACAAAGCCCAGAAGCAGGTTGGCGAAATTGCCCACCACCAGCTTGCGGCCGGTCTGCTCCAGGAGCTCATCGGCCCGTTCCAGGGCGGTGAAAAAGTAATGGGCCAAAGCGGCGGGCTCCGGCAGGAGCTCCCGGCCGCCGGTCTGTGTGCCTCTCACCGGGTTGAGGAGGGCGTTTTGCACCCCCCGGGCGTGGAGGAACTCCACCAGCTCCGGGAGCGCCGCCACGTTTTCCCGGGTGACGGTGACGATGACGTTGAGCCCCGGGTAGTCGGCCAGCTCCTCCAGGGCCTGCACCGTCTGGGCAAAGACCCCCTCGCCTCCCAAGGTCTTGCGGGTGCGGTCGGCGATGGCGGCGCTGGGGCCGTCCAAAGACAGGCCGATGCCCGCGCCCTGGGAGACCAGAAACTCCCGGGCTTCCCGATCCAGCAGGGTGGCGTTGGTCTGGACCCCGAAGCGGAAGCGCCCGGCAAAGCTTTCCATGCCCGCAAAGACCGCTTCCTTGGCCAAAAGCGGCTCGCTGCCGTGGAAGACGAGCTGGGGGCGGGCCCCCTCCGGGAGGATGCTCCGGAAATACTCATCCAGAAGCTCCAGGGCCCGCAGGAGTTCGGCCGGGGTCATCTGGCGGCCTTTCTGCCGCATGTCCCGGGGGAGGTAGCAATAGGTGCAGTTGAGGTTGCAGCGTTCCGTGGGGTTGAAATAGACCGCCGAGGGCAAAAGTCCGAAGCGCACCGTGTGCAGGTCCCGGGCCAGTTCCGCTTTCCTGGCGGCGAAAGCCTGCGGGAGCTCCGGGCCCAGGAGGAGGTCCAGGGCTTCTTCGCGGCGCACCAGCACCCAGAAAGCGGTGTCCGGCTCGATCAGGGCCACATAGTCCGGGTGGGCGGTCTTAAGCACCTGAAAATGGGGGGCGGCCCCCGCGTTGGCCTGGGCCACGGGGGCCGCCGCCGTCACAAGTTGGCGGTTCAGCATCTTACTTCTTTTTGGCCTCAGCCATGAGGTAATGGGACAGCCCCACCTGGTTGCCGTCCGGCCGGCAGGTGTAGCGGATCTGGATGACCTGAGGTTTCTGCATGCTCTTCCTCCTCACGTGGGAATAGTTCCCGGCCAGGCCGGGGCGGCAAAAGAAAAAGGGGCACCTCTTTCAGGTGCCCCCTTTGCCTTCAAGGGACCTGGACTCCGGACGGCAGGTCTTCTGGCTCTCGGATCCTCCTCAGGGAGCGGCCTTCCCACCGGTGTGGGCCCCGGCAGTGACCCTGACATGCCCCCCTCGTCCCCGATCACAGCGGCGGGTCCGCCCCGGATTTGCACCGGGTTCCGGGATGCCGTCCAGCGTTCCTCTGCTGATTGTCGCTCGTTTCTTACCATACCCGCCTGCCCCGTGTCAAGTCCCTGGCCGCCGGCAGGCCTGCGGGTTCCGGCCGGCACTCCGGGGGAAATTCCCCGGGGATTATCTTGACAAGCAGTTATTTTCCTGGTTTATTTTATTTTTTTGAAACCTGACAGGATGGGGGCATGATCAGGGCCATTCGGGGCATGCGGGATCTTCTGCCGCCGGACACCGAGCGCTGGCATCGGGTGGAACTGGCGGCCCGGGAGATCTTCCGGCGCTACGGCTACCGGGAGATGCGCCTGCCGCTCCTGGAGCGCACTGAGCTCTTTGCCCGGGGCATCGGCGCCGAGACCGACATCGTGGCCAAGGAGATGTACACCTTCACCGACCGCCACGGGGATTCCGTGACTCTGCGGCCCGAGGCCACCGCCCAGGTGGTGCGGGCCTTCCTGGAAAACGGCCTCGCCCGCACCGCCGGGGTGAAGCGCTACTTCCTCATCGGCCCCATGTTCCGTTACGAGCGGCCCCAGAAAGGGCGCTACCGCCAGTTCCACCAGATCAACTGCGAGGCCTTAGGAAGCGACGCCCCGGAGCTGGATGTGGAGGTCATTCTGCTTTTGCTGGACATCCTCCACGAGGCGGGCCTCCAGGACCTGCGGCTGCTCCTCAACTCCCTGGGCTGCCCCGTGTGCCAGGTGGACTTCAAGGCGGAGCTGAAGCTCTTCCTTTTCGACCGGGAGGGCTGGTGTCCGGACTGTGAACGCCGCCGGGCGGTGAATGCGCTCAGGGTCTTTGACTGCAAGTCCAGCCACTGCCAGGGGCTCCTTGAGGGCGCGCCGGCGCTGGTTGACTTCCTCTGTTCCGACTGCGCCCGGCACTACGCCCGGGTGAAGGAGCTCTTGGCCCGCTTTCAGGTGAATTTTGTGGAGCAGCCCCGGCTGGTGAGGGGCCTGGATTATTATACCCGCACCGCCTTTGAAGTGACCGCTTCGGGGTTGGGGGCCCAGGACGCGGTGGCCGGGGGCGGCCGCTACAACGGCCTCATCCGGGAGCTGGGCGGCCCGGATCTGCCCGGCATCGGCTTTGCCATCGGCCAGGAACGGCTCATGGAGGTGCTGCCTCCGGCGGCCTCGGACGAGCGTCGGGAGCTGGTCTTTCTCGCTTATCTGGGGGAGGCGGCCAAGGACCGGGCCTTGACGCTCCTCGGCGAACTTCGGGCCCAGGGGTTGGCGGCCCTCATGGATTTTGAGGACCGGTCGTTGAAAAGCCAGCTGTCCCTGGCGGACCGGCTGGAGGCGGCGGCCGCGGTCATTGTGGGGGAGAATGAATTGCAGGAGGGGGTGGCCCAGGTGAAGTGGCTGGCGGACAGCCGCCAGGAGCGCCTCCCCCTGGCGGAGCTGGCTGGCAGTCTGGCGGCCCGCCTCAAGGCCTCGGCGTAAGAGAGGGAAAAAGGTGTTAGAGTCTCTGGGAAAGTGGCGGCGCACCCATTCCTGCGGGGAACTTAGGGCCGTGGATGCCGGCCTGAGTGTGGTCCTCATGGGCTGGGTCATGCGGGCCCGGGACCATGGCGGGCTCATCTTTGTGGACCTGCGGGATCGGGAGGGCATCACCCAGATCGTCTTCAATCCCGAAGTCAACCCCGAGGTCCACACCAAAGCCGGGGTGCTCCGGGATGAGTGGGTGGTGGCGGTGAGAGGGGTGGTGAACTTGAGGCCCCCGGCCATGATCAACCCCCAGCTGGCTACCGGGGAGATCGAGGTCCTGGTCACGGAGCTGCGCATCCTCAACACCGCCAAGACCCCGCCCTTTGAGCTGGAAGACTTCCGGGTGGACATCTCCGAGGCCCTGCGGCTGCGCTACCGCTACTTGGACTTAAGGCGGCCCTCGGTGATGCACAAGATTCTCTTCCGCCACCAGGCGGCCCAGATCACCCGGAGCTACCTCAACGCCCAGGGCTTCATCGAGGTGGAGACCCCCATCCTCACCCGCAGCACCCCGGAGGGGGCCAGGGACTATCTGGTGCCGGCGCGCCTGATGCCCGGGCATTTCTATGCCCTGCCCCAGTCCCCCCAGCTCTTCAAGCAGCTTCTCATGATGGCGGGGCTGGATCGTTACTATCAGCTCTGCCGCTGCTTTCGGGATGAGGATTTGCGGGCCGACCGCCAGCCGGAGTTCACCCAGATCGATCTGGAGATGGCCTTCATCACCGAGGAGGACATCTGCCAGGTGGTGGAAGGCCTCATGGCCCTGCTTTTCAAGGAGCTCCTGGAGGTGGAGGTGGCGCCGCCCTTCCCCCGGCTCACCTACGCCGAGAGCCTGGAGCGCTTCGGGCTGGACCGCCCGGACCTGCGCTTCGGCCTGGAGCTCACCACAGTCACCGACCTGGTTAAGGAATCCGATTTCCAGGCCATGAAGGAGGCCATCGGCCAAGGCGGCATCGCCACCGCCCTGTGCGCTCCGGGGCTGGCCAGCCTCTCCCGCCGGGAGCTGGACGGGCTGGTGGATTTGGCCGGGGTCTACGGCGCCAAGGGCCTGGCCTGGGTGAAACTCACTGAGGCGGGCTGGCAGTCCCCCCTGGCCAAGTACTTCGCCGACGGCCTCAAGGAGAGCCTGAACCAGCGGCTCAAGGCCAAGGTGGGGGATCTCCTCCTCTTTGTGGCCGATGAGCCGCTCACCGCCCGCACCGCCCTGGGCCAGGTGCGGCTGCATCTGGGCCAGAGCCAGGGGCTCATCCCCGAGGACACCTACCGCTTCGTCTGGGTGACGGATTTCCCCTTGCTGGAATATAACCCCGATGAAGGCCGCTTTGAGGCCATGCACCACCCCTTCACCTCCCCCCGGGAGGAGGACCTGCCCTTTTTGGAGAGCGACCCCGGCCGGGTCCGGGCCCGGGCCTACGACCTGGTGCTCAACGGCCAGGAGATCGGCGGCGGCTCTCTCCGCAACTACCGCCGGGACGTGCAGGAGCGGGTCTTCAAGGTCCTGGGCTTAAGCCCGGCGGAGGCGCAGGAAAAGTTCGGCTTTCTGTTGGAGGCCCTGGACTTCGGGGCGCCCCCCCACGGGGGGGTAGCCTTCGGTTTTGACCGTCTGGTGGCCATTATGTGCGGGGCCAAATCCATCCGGGAGGTCATCGCCTTTCCCAAGACCCAGAAAGGCGCTTGCCCCCTCACCCGGGCGCCGGCCCGGGTGGAGCCGGAGCAATTACTGGAGTTGGGCCTGCGCCTGGAAAAGTAATCCGGGGAAGAAAGGGATTTATCCGGCCCCTTCTTTGCCCCTGAAGAATAAGGAGGGGAAAACGGCGAGGCAGGCGGACATCTGCCCTGCTGGATCAGTTTCCCCACTGTGACGAGGAGCCATATGGCACGCTGGAACCCGGAACGCCGGCTGTTGGACCACGAGCACACCATCTTCTGGAAGCATCGCCTCGTGGATGTGGATGAGCCCAATCTCATGCGGGATATCTTTCCCTACACGGAGATCGCCCGCATCGATTTCGACTATAAATTCGTCATGCCCCAACCCCCGGAGCAGATGCTCATTACAGACACCACCTTCCGGGATGGGCAGCAGGCCCGGCCGCCCTACACGGTGCGCCAGATCGTGGAGATCTTCGACATGCTGCACCGCCTGGGAGGCCCCAAGGGCATCATCCGGCAAAGCGAATTTTTCCTCTACAGCGCCAAGGACAAGGAGGCCGTGGCCCGTTGCCTGGAGCGGGGTTACCGTTATCCGGAGATCACCGGCTGGATTCGGGCCCACCCGGCCGACCTGCCCCTGGTGCGGGATATGGGCCTCAAGGAGACCGGCATCCTCACTTCGGTCTCCGACTACCACATCTTCCTGAAGCTCGGCTGGAACCGCCGCCGGGCCCTGGAGGAGTACCTGGCCATCGCCAAGGCGGCCCTGGAGCTGGGCATCATCCCCCGCTGCCACTTCGAGGACATCACCCGGGCGGATATCTATGGCTTCTGTGTGCCCCTGGCCATCGAGCTCATGAAGCTTCGGGAAGAGAGCGGCATCGACGTCAAGATCCGCCTGTGCGACACCATGGGCTACGGGGTGCCTTATCCCGGCGCCGCCCTGCCCCGGAGTGTGCCCCGCCTGGTGCGGGCCATGATCGAGGACGCCGGCGTGCCGGGGCACCTGCTCGAGTGGCACGGCCACAATGACTTCCACAAGGTCTTCGTCAACGGCGTCACCGCCTGGCTTTACGGCTGCGGCGCGGTGAACGGGACGCTGTTGGGCTTCGGGGAGCGCACCGGCAACACCCCCATCGAGGCCCTGATCGTGGAATACATTTCGCTCCGGGGCACCACCGATGGCATCGACACCACGGTCATCACCGACATCGCCCAGTACTTCGAGCGGGAGCTGCATTATCGCATCCCGCCCAACTTCCCCTTTGTGGGGGCCAGCTTCAACGCCACCAGCGCCGGCATCCATGCAGACGGCATCCTGAAGAACGAGGAGATTTACAACCCCTTCGACACCGCCCGCATCCTGAAGCGGCCCTTCACCATCACCATCACCGACAAGAGCGGCAAGGCCGGCATCGTCCACTGGATCAACGCCCGGCTGGGCCTCACCGGCGACCAGAAGGTGGACAAGGCCCACCCCGGGGTGAACAAGATCTACAAACGCATCATGGAATGGTACGAAGCCGGACGGTGCACTTCCATCAGCAACGAGGAGATGGAGAACCTGGCCCGCCGCTACCTGCCGGAGTATTTCGTCAGCGAGTTCGACCGCCTCAAGGACAAGGCCCGCACCCTGGCGGCGCACCTGGCCGAGGACCTGGCCCAGCGGGAGGAGATCCGCACCATGGACCCGGTCCAGCAGGAGCCGGTGATGCAGCGGGTGCTGGACAACAACCCCTTCATCCAGTTCATGTACGTCACCAACCTGGAGGGGCGCAAAATCACCCGCAACATCACCCACATTGTGGACCGGGCCAAATATGAGACCATGGCTCTGGACGAAGACCTCTCCAATCGGCCCTGGTTCATCGAGCCCATCAAGCGGGGCAAGGTGTATGTATCGGATTTTTACACCTCCCGCTTCACCGGGGCTTTGTGCATCACGGTGAGCGTGCCCATCCGGGATGACAACGACGAGATCGTCGGCGTCCTAGGGCTGGACATCCGCTTTGAAGAGCTGGCCAAGATGGAGCAGGACGGCGAGATCTGATCCCTCCGGGAACTACAGGGGGGAGCCGCCGGTAATGTGAGGGCGGCAAAGGCTAATAGACCGGGACCTCTTTGGGAGGCCGGCTGGGGAGGCAAAAGCTGCGGTGGAGCTGCTGTGGCAGACGCTCCTGGGTTTTGGGATGCTCTTGGTGTGGGGCGGCCTGCTGGCCGGGGTCACGCTCCTGGTGCCCCGCCTTTTGGACTATCTGGAGCCCGCGCCCTTAAGTGCGCCCTTGGGGGTGGGGACCCGGGAACGCCCTGCCCCGGCGCCGCCTGAACCTCCGCCGGTGTCCGAGCCTCCCCGGGCCCCGGCGGCGGAACCCGCCCGGCCGAAAGTGATGGCGCCCACCGAGGACCCGGCCTTGGCGGCCGCGGTGGCCGTGGCCCTGGCCCTGTATCTGGAAGGCAGCCCGGAAGCTGCGGCCATGCCTCCTCCCCCGGCGGCTGGCCCCGGCAATGTCTGGGCCCTCTCCGGGCGCTGGCAGGCCATGCAGCAGCGCCGGGATCTGCGCAAGAGGACGTAATGCGACGCTTCCACCTCGCCATCGGGGACAAGAGCTACGATATCGAGATCATCACCGTCAATCGCGGCGTGGCCCGGGTGCTGGTGAATGGCCGGCCCCTGGAGGTGCGCTACCAGATGACGGCCCCCGGCGGCCCCGCGCCGGCTGCAGGGCGTCCGGTGTCCGTCGCGGCACCCACTGCCGCACCTGGCCCGACCCGGCCGGAGCCGGCCCCTCGCCGGGAAGCGCCCCCCCGGCCGGAACCCGCTCCGGCGCCAGCCGGCAGCGGCGCCGTCACTGCGCCCATGCCCGGGGTCATCCTGGAGGTCCTGGTGACGGAGGGGGCCACAGTCAAGGTGGGCCAGACGGTGGCCAAGCTGGAGGCCATGAAGATGGAAAACGACGTCAAATCCCCGGTGGCCGGAGTGGTGCAGGAGGTCCGGGTGGCCAAGGGCGCCAACGTCACCGTGGGCGAAGTCCTCATGGTCATTGCGCCGGAGTGAGGCCGAGCCATGGCTCTGGACCTGGGTGTGGCCTCCCTCCTCTATTTCCTCCTGGCCCTGGGACTGGCGGGGGGGATGACGGCCATTGCCTTACACTTTCGCCTGCAGCCGGTGTTTCTTTTGCCGGCGGCCGCAGGGTTATTGGCGGCCAACCTCCCCGGCCAGGAGCTGGCGGCGGCTTGGGCCCCACTTTTGGCCCTGCTGCGGGAGGGTTTGGACAGCGGCCTGTTTTTCGCCCTCATCTTCCTGGGCTGGGGGGCCGGCGCCAACCTGGCGCCCATTCTGGCCCACCCCCGCAAACTGGTTCTCGGTCTCTTTACCCCGGTGGGCTTTCTGCCGGTGCTCTGGCTGGGGACCTGGGTCGGGCTCTTCCCGGGTGAGGCCGCCGGCGCGGCCCTGGTGGGCGGCGGGGAAGGGCTGGCCGCCATCTTCCTCGCCACCAAGCTGGCACCGGAGCTCATCGGCCCCCTGGGGGTGGCGGTCTTTCCCCTGGTGGGGGCCCAACTCCTGGTGCAGCCTTACCTGCTCCGGCTCCTCACCACCCGGGCCGAGCGCCTGCGTCGGGCTGCTCCCACCCGCAAGGTGGGCCGCCGGGAAACCCTGCTTTTCGCCGCCGCCGGCCTCATCCTCACCCTGGTGTTGGCCCCCCGGGCCTTTCTCCTCACCGGCATGTTCTTTGTGGGGGTGATCATCAAGGAGTCGGGGGTGGCGGACCGCCTGGCCCGCACCCTGGCCAACCGGCTGGCGGAGATCATGGCCGCCCTGTTGGGTCTGACGGTGGGCTGCCTCTGCCCCCTGGCCCAGGTGCTCACCCTCACCGTGGTCAAGGTGCTGGCCCTGGCCTTTGTCGCCCTCACCCTGGCGCCGCTGGCGGTGCTCATCCTCATCAAGGCGGTCAATCCACTTACCGGGTATAAGCTCAACCCCCTGCTGGCCGCGGCGGCAGTGGGACTCACCCCGGACGCGGCCCACCTGGCCCAACTGGCCTGCCGCCAGGAAGACCCCCAGGGCAATCTCCTGCAACCCGCCCTGGCCCTCAACCAGGCCGCCTTCCTCACCGCCACCTTGACCGCCGGCCTGCTGTGGGGTATTGTGGGCGGTGGTTAGGCCTCATTGAGGGGAGGGCCGGGGGAACGCCGTCCCCCCGCCCTCCCCTCAGACTCCC
>JBBFLF010000034.1 GCA_037481655.1 Desulfobaccales bacterium
TAAAGGGGGTGGGGTGGGGAGTCGGAGGGGAGGGCGGGGGAGCCGCTGCTCCCCCGGCTCTTCCCTCAGCCATAGATGGCCGCCATCTGCCGGATCATCCCCGCCACTTCCGCCCTGAGGTCCTCCGGCGCCAGAAGTTCCGCCTCCGGCCCGAAGCTCAGGACAAAGGAGGCCACCTCCGGCCGACTGGTGGCGGTGAATTCCACCAGCACCCCGCCTCCGGGGATGGCAGTAAGTTTCTGGTCCTCGCTCCAGCGCCGCTCCCGGACGTAGGCCGCCGCGGCCGGGCCCACCTTCAGGCGCACCCGGAAAGGCTCCCCCTGCATGAGGCCGAAGGCGCGGCCCTGCTCCGGCAGCTCCAGCGGGGGGTCAAAGCGCCGCTCCGTCAGTTCCACCGCCAGCAGCCGGTGCACCGCCAAAAGCATGTTGTCATAAACCACTTCTGCGGGGCCGTCCTCGGTCATGCGCCAGCAACGCAGGTACAAGGTGGCATGATGGGGGAGGAAAAACAGCGGGGCCACGGCGTATTCCCGGGGCTTGGGCTGCTTGGGGGAATGGTACCTGACCCGGCAGACGCGGTGCTCGGTCATGGCGGTGAGCAGGGTGTGCACCAGATCCTCCCGACCGGAATAGTCCACCATCCCCTTGGCGCTGGCCTGGGCCAGAGGAGTGAAGGCCTGGGAACGGTCCCCCGGGTCCGGCAGGAGGGTGGTGGTGCGGGCGATGGCCTGGCCCACCTCCTCCTGGAGCTCGGGAGGCAGGAGGTGGCAGACAAAGTCCCGGCACAGGAGCAGAAGCTGGATGGCCCGGGCGTCCAGGCACACCCGGGGCGGCGTGGCGGGGGTTTTCACCCGCACCCATTTGCGCCGGCCCTCCCGCCAGCTCTCCACCGTCAGGGTGCGGCTCATCTCGATCTGCTCCAGCATGCGGAGCACCGTCTGCTTGGAGCAGCGCAGCATCCGGGCCAGCTGCGGCAGGGAATACTGCCGGCCGCTGAAAAGCAGCAGGCCATAGAGGTTGAGCATCCTGGCCGCGGGCGAGACATGGGGCGCAAGTTTCTCCGGCATGGGGGCCCCCGAAAAATTTTTTTGAATTCCGCAATCTGGAACATGGCCATGATACCACATTTTCCGGGGGAGACAGTTCATTTTTGGAGGTGCCCCATGCCGGAGATCATGCAGGATTTCTTCCCGAAACTGGAGGCCGGGCCGCCCGCCACGTTCCGCAACCTCAGCCTCTGGCCCTTGTTCTACGAGGCGATTCCTGCTCCTGTCTATCTCACCCTGGAGGCCGCCCTGGAGCAATGGGTGCTGGAGATCACCGAAATCAGCGAGGAGGGGGTGGTGCCCCAGATCCGTTTCCGTAATCAGAGCCAGACCCCGGTTCTGCTGCTGGCCGGGGAAGAGGTGGTGGGCGCCAAACAGAACCGCATCCTCAACACCAGTCTCTTGGTGCCGGGGGAGGCGGAGGTGAAGGTGCCGGTCTCCTGCGTGGAGCAGGGGCGCTGGTCCTACAAAGGGCGGGAGTTCACCAGCGAACGCCGGGTGAGCTCCCCCACGCTCCGGGGCAAGGTTCAGGGCCGGGTGTATCAGGCCCTCCGGTCCGGGCTGGGCTACATGGCCGACCAGACGGAGGTCTGGGAGGAGGTGCGGCGCAAGGCCTCCCGGCTCCGGGTTGACAGCCCCACCCTGGCCATGTCGGATATCTACACCTCGTATGAGGAGGAGCTCCGGGAGTTCTGCCGCCACTTCCCGCTGGTGCCCGAGCAAAAGGGGTTTATGGCCGCCCTCCAGGGCCGCCCGGTGGGTCTGGAGGCCTTTGACAGCCACAACAACCTGGCCCGCTACTACGCCAAGCTCCTCAAGGGCTATGCCCTGGACGCGGTGGAGGCCCTGCACAGCCGCCAGCGGGGCAATGGGCCGCGACTGAAGGGGCCGGAGGACTTCCTGCAGCAGTTGGGCTCCCTCCCCGTCAGCCTGCGGCCCTCGCCGGGTCTGGGGCAGGACCTCCGGGCGGAGAACGAGGCGGTGGTGGGCGCCGGCCTGCTCTGGCAGGACGCCCTGGTCCACTTCAGCCTCTTCCCCAAAGAACCGGAGGAGCGCTCCGGCCGCATGATGCCGCCCCGCCGCCGGGCCCGGATGATCTAACCCCCCTAATACTCACGGTCGGGGGCCCGACGCCCCCGGCCGGCAGGTGCAGACCAGCAAAAGGAGAGCGGCAGCCACGGTCCGATTTCTGCCGGGACATGTCAGAATGTGGCTGCCGTCTCTCGAAGTCAAACCCCCCATCTCACAGCTCCATGGTGACCCGGCGGATGCCGCCCTCCGGGGGGTGGATGGTAAAGCCCATCTTTTGCACCAGCGCCAGCATGGGCTTGTTTTCCGCCAGCACCTCGCCCCACAGGAAGCGGACGCCGTGGTCCCGGGCGATTTCGATGACCCGGGAGATCAGTTTGGACCCCAGGCCCTTGCCCTGCCACGGGTCGGCCACAATGACGGCAAATTCTGCGGAACTCCGGTCCGGAGACATGACCAGGCGGCCCACCCCCATCATCACTTCAGGGGCCGGAGGAGTGCCGAAGGCCGCCAGGCCGATTTCCCGGTCGTAATCGTTTTGGGTGAAGCGGATGAGAAAACTGTGGGGAAAGCTCTTGATCAGACGGAAATAGCGGAAATACAGTGTTTCATCGGAGCAGTTCTCCAACAGCTCTTTCACCAGAGGCTCATCCTCCGGCCGGATGGGGCGGAGCCGCACCGGGGTGCCGTCCTCCAGGAGCCAATCGCTTTCATACTGGTTGGGATACGGGGCGATGATGAGATGCCGGGGGGCGGGAACGTCGCTTTGGCGCAGGAGGATGCGGGCATCCACGCAGATGGGTTTGCCGTTCTGGATGAGCAGCGGGTTGATGTCCAATTCGGCAATGTCGGAGAAATCCGTCACCAGTTGGGACAGGCGCACCAGGATGGCCGCCAGCTCGTCCAGGTTGGCCGGGGGGAGATGGCGATAGCCCTGCAAGATCCGGTACACCCGGGTGCGCTCCATCATTCTCCGGGCCAAAAGCAGGTTGAGGGGCGGGAGGTCCACGGAGGAGTCATGGAAAACCTCGGTAAAGATGCCGCCCATGCCAAAGACCAAGAGGGGGCCGAAATGAGGGTCCTGTTTGGCCCCCAGGATAAGCTCCAGAGGCGCGTTGGTCACCTGGGTCTGGATGGTGACTCCCAAAAGGCGGGCCTCAGGCCTAAGCGCCCGGGCCCGGGAGAGCATGTCCTCAAAGGCCCGGGAGACCTCGTCATCGCTCATCAGCCCGGGGCGCACGCCGTCCACGTCGGATTTGTGGGAGATATCCGGGGAATGGATCTTCATCACCACCGGATAGCCCAATTTCCTGGCCGCACTGACCGCGGCGGCGGCTGAGGCGGCGGTCAGGGTCGTGTTGACCGGAATACCGTAGGCCGAGAGGATGGCTTTGGCTTCGATCTCACCGAGGAGCAGGTTTTGCCGCTGAAAACACTCCTCGAGGAAGGTCCGGGCCTGCCGGGTATTCACCTGAATCTCGGAGGGCAGCCGCGGCGGGGTCTCCTGCAGAAGCTCCAGGTTCCGGGTATAGGAGTACATCTGCATGAAGGTGTCCACCGCCTCCTCCGGGGTTTCAAAGGTGGGGATGCCGGCCGCGTTTAAAATCTCCACGCCGGCGGCCACGTCTTTGGCGCCCATCCAGACCGCGAAGGCCGGCTTGTCCTGTTTCTTGATTTCCCCGGCGATGGCCTGGGCCACCCCGGCGGGGTCGGTCATGGCCTGGGGGGAGAGGATGACCACCAGGCCGTCCACTTCGGGAGCCGCCAGCACAATCCGGGTGGCGTCCAGAAAGCGGGGCGGCGGTGCATCCCCCAGCACGTCCACCGGATTGCCATGGCTCCAATGGGGGGGCAGGACCTCGTTCAGCCGGTCGAGGGTCTCCGGGGTCAGGACCGCCGGCTCCATCTGCCACTTGCTGAAGGCATCCACCGCCATGACTCCGGGGCCGCCGGCATTGGTGATGATGGCCAGATTGCCCCCTTTGGGTCGGGGCATTTTCCCCAAGGCTTCGGCACAGTTGAACAGTTGGGTGATGGTGTCCACCCGGATGATGCCGGCGCGGCGGAAGGCGGCGTTGTAGGCTTCGTCCTGTCCGGCCAAGGCGCCGGTGTGGGAGGCGGCGGCCCGGGCTCCTGCGGGGCTGCGGCCGGACTTGACCACAATGATGGGCTTGACCCGGGAGACCGAGCGGGCCGCGCTCATAAAGCGCCGGTGGTGCACCAGGTTTTCCATGTAAATGATGATGCTCTGGGCCCGCTGGTCGTTCCCCAGATAGTCTATCATCTCCGCGAAATCGATATCCGCCATGGAGCCGATGCTGACGAAGTGGCTGAAGCCGATGTTCTGGGTTTCGGCCCAATCCAGGATGGCGCTGCAGATGGCGCCGCTCTGGGACAGGAGCGCCAGGGCGCCGGGTTTGGCGGAGTGCGCCGCAAAGCTGGCATTGAGGCGGGTATGGGGGCAGATGAGGCCCAAGCAATTGGGGCCCAGATAGCGGACGCCGCCGGCCTGAGCTGCGGCGTGGATCTCCGCTTCCAGCCGCTGGCCCTCCTCCCCCACTTCCTTGCCGCCGGCGGAGATGATGATGGCGCCCGGGATTTTGGCCTGACCGCACTGGCGCATGACCTCCGGCACCCCCTGGATGGGGATGGCGATGACCGCCAGGTCGATGGGGGCGCCCACCGCGGTGACCGACGGGTAGCTCTTTAATCCCAGGATCTCTGGATACTTGGGATTGATGGGGTAAATGGGCCCAGGAAAACCGTCCTTTTTGAGATTCTGCACCAAGGTGAAACCGATGCTGCCCTCTTTGGGGCTGGCCCCCACCACGGCGACCGCCTGCGGCGCAAAAAACTTGTGGAGAATATGCCGATCCATGCCGTCTTCTCCTTTGTGGGCTTAAGTCGAGGACGGGCAGCACCGGCGCCGCCACCCGCCTGGGCTGAAAGAGTGACATTCTGCCAGAGGCTTGAGGATGCTCCTCCTTGTCCAAGTGCCTGGCCTGGCGGTGATGCCAAAGCCGTGTTCTCGGCGGCCGGCGTGACCTTCGGCAGGGGAGGTGAATCATTATAGCATGGGGGCCGGCGGGGGCTGGGAGAAAGCTCCTGGCCGCGGGCGAACCGACTCCATCGTGGCCGCCGCCGGTGAGTGGCCTTGGGGGCCCCGCTCTTCACCCCCTAAAGCTTTGGGTATTCGAAGCCATAACCTTGATCGACTTTTCTAGGGGGGGAAAAGTCTGGGAGAGGGGGCAAAGGTATGCGACTCCTGGCCTCTCCCGAAGGCTATCTGCAACAAGCTGACGGTTTGGCCCCGCTCCCGTATTTTTAAGACGCTAAAGCCCTTCGGGCCGGCAAGGTGGACTCAGGAGGCGAGCTGGGCCATAATTCCTCCAAAGGATATTTCCCAGCTTCTGCGGTAGGTTTCCCGGCCATGCCCATGGTCCCCAACTTAAACCGGGAATCCCGGCCGCGGCGAGGCAAGGATGCCGGGAAGTGAGGCACAGGGAAGAAAATGTTCGATCCCTTGGCGCTGGGGCGGGAGACCGCCCGGCGGGTGAGTAAAGGCCGGGCCCGGCGCTATTATCGTTTCCGGCCGGCCCGCTTCTATGGCGGTATTGCCACCGCCGACTGCCTGGGCTGTAACCTGCGCTGCGTCTTTTGCTGGGCCTGGCGGGAGGTGCACCACGCCCCGGTGTGGGGGCGCCTCTATGAACCGGAGGCAGTGGCCGCCCGCCTCACCGCCATCGCCCAGGCCCGGCATTACACCCAGGTGCGGGTGAGCGGCAACGAACCCACCCTGGTGATGCCGCACTTACTGGAGGTCCTGGCCTGTCTGCCCAAGGATTATACCTTCATCCTGGAGACCAACGGTATTATCCTGGGGGCGGAAAAAGCGTGGGCCAGAGAGCTGGCGGCCTTCCCCCAGGTGTTTGTCCGGGTGAGCTTGAAGGGCTGCACCCCGGAGGAGTTTTCCCGCCTCACCGGGGCGCGGCCCGAGGCCTTTGAGCTGCCGCTCCTGGCCCTGGAGCACCTGCTTGGCGCCGGAGTGGACTGCCACGCCGCGGTGATGCTGAGCTTCTCGCCCCCGGAAGCCCGGGCCGCCCTGAGGACGCGCCTGGCGGCCATCCACCCGGCCCTGGCGGACTTTGAGGCGGAGGAGCTCATCCTCTACCCGCCGGTGGCCGCCCGGCTGGCCCGCCGGGGGATCAAATACCTTTCCGCCTTGCTCCCCTCCGGTGAATCCGCGCCGCCGGCCTGATGACGGCTCCGCCCATCCTCCACCAAAAAACTTGACAACAAAATTCCGCCACATATAGTGGCGGCGATAAATCCGGGTTGAAGCCCGGGTCTGAATCGAGCCACGAAGGCTGGCCTTCGGAAGGAGGGGTGTTCGTGGTTTTTTTTATGGGCCCGTGGGCCTGCGAGTGTCCCGCGCCCCGGGAACCGGAGAACCCGCTTCAAGCAGGATTGTCCGGCTGCCCCCCTCTCTTGACCTGCGCCTGCCCGGCGGATCCAAGATCAGGGGCCCGGAACCCATCCGCATCGCCATTCAGGGGTGAACCCCATCAGAGCCACGGAGGCCGCTTCCCAGAAGGGGAAAGGCACGTGGCTTTTTTGTGCCTGGGATTGTGAGATTGCTCACAAGGCCTATGGGGGGGGGGGGGGAACGGCGCGGGCAAAGCCCGATGGAGGACGCCCGCTGCCGGAGAGGTATTGCGGGGGACAAAATGCACTTGGGGAAAGGAGACCATTGACCATGACCTGGCGTATCGTTTTCGGATTGATAGTTGTGCTGACTCTGGTGGGAGGGGGGTGGGCCCAGGAAGCACCGGTGGTCGTGCAGCCCTATGAATTACCAGAGATGGCGGTCACGGCGCAAAAGACCCCCCAGCCGGTGCAGGAGATCACCCAGCGCCATGACATCATCATTTCCGAGCAGATCGAGCAGATTCCTTTAGGACAGCGTAATCTGGCGGAAATCTTCAAGTACCAGCCTTCCACCTTCGTCAATTCCCTGTCTCGCAACGACGCCAACTGGGGCTCTTACGGCGGCCTGGGGCCCAAATACAATGTCTATCTCCTGGACGGCCTCCCCATCGACTCCTTCGTGGACCCCATGAGTTTGGATGCCATTTACCTGGATCGGGCCGAAATCCAGCGGGGCCCGGCCTCCATCATGTACAGCAACTATCTCAGCATGGACTTTGCCGGCAACCAGACGGCCCTGGCGGGGATTTCCAACCTCAACACCAAGGAGCGCATCGAGGCCCCCCAATCTCGGTTCATCGGCGGCTACGGCAAGTGGAACACCTTCCTGGGGAAACTCTACCACCAGGGAAATGCCGGGAATTTCCATTACTTTCTGGGCAGCACCTATGAGCAGTCCGACTACACCAATTACGGCACCCCGAATTCCTGGCTCAACATGATCGACAAGCCGGAATACCGGAAAATCAAGGCCTATGCCAAGGCCACCTACTTCTTCACCCCGGAGACCAAGCTCTCCCTATTTGGGCATCACACCATGCATGACGGCGATGCCGGTCGGCCCAACCGGGGCTTTGACCACCAATACGACCTGCTCAACCTGGCCTTTGAGAGCAAGCTCACCCCGTCCCTGACCTTCGACGCCAAAGCCGGCTACCGTTACTACAATCGCACCTGGGAGGAGGACTACTTCCCCGCCAGCCTGGCCCTGCGCTCCACCGACGGGGTGCGGCAGCACATCTTTCCCATGGATTTTTCTCTCTCTTTTCGGCACTGGGGCAAAAGCCTCCTCCCCTTCGGCACTGATCACCAATTCCTCTCTTACAAAACCTTTTCGGAGGTGGCCGGCCTCTGGAACTACTTCAACGACGTGGACGCCCGGCTGCACGAGGTCTATTTGGAGGAAAAGCTGGTGCTGGGAAATTGGGTGCTCCGGGCCGGGGTGCGCTATGCCCACACCTCCCATGAGTACGACCGGGTGAGCGGCACGGTACCGACCCAGCCTAGCCGCTCCTGGGACCGGGTGCTGTGGAGCACCGGTATCCGCTACAACGTCTCCTCCCGCTTTGCTCTCTTCGCCAACGCCGGCTCCAGTTATGTGGTGCCCTCGGCCAAATCCGTGGCCGGCACCATCCCGGCCAGCGATTTCTGGGTGCCGGGCCGCCACGGCCAGCTCCCCGACCCCGGCCTCAGCCCGGAAAGCGGCATCAGCACGGATTTCGGCGCAGTGGCCTGGGTCCTCCCCAACCTGAGGATCGGCATCCGGGGGTTCTACACCCGGCTGGATGACGCCATCGTGGAGAATGTGGTAAGCCGAGACCCCTCCTAGACCCAGTCGGTCAACGCCGGCAAGGTGGACGCCGGGGGTTTTGAGATCGACCTCATCCACCCCTGGCACAAGAACTTTTATTGGTTCGCCAACGCCACCTACACCCAGACCAACGTGGAAAACTCTCTGGATCCCCGGCAGAACAACAGCGATGTGCCCTTTGTGCCCAAATGGATGGCCAACGTGGGCTTCACCACACTCCTGCCCTATGACTTCACCGTCTCCCCGTACCTGTTCAATTGCCGCTACGAGATGCCCTGGCAGTTCAGGGATGTGGGCTTCCAGGCGTTGGGGAGCCTGGAGCTGCGGTTTTAGACGGCCCGGGGCGGGTTTGAGGGGGACTTTCGTTCCCCTACGCCAAGCGGGGGCGGCCGGGTCGCTTACGGCCTGCCGCCCTTCAGATATTGCGGCTCGCAGCAGGAAAGGGTAAGGTGACAGGGCAGGGGGGCTATCATGCCGCCAGATGGCTTGCGCCCCCGACGACCCAAACATATCCCCCAGCGTCCCTTAAGGGCAGGCCCATTGTGCTCAGCTTTTTTCTCACCGCCCTGCTGCTGGCCGCCTCCCCGGCGGCCACGGTTCCGCCCCCATCTGACCCCGCGGCGGTGACCGTCACCGACTTCCGGGGGCGCACCCTCACTTTTCCGAAGCCGGTAAGCCGCATCGTTTGCCTCATCGAGAGCGCCTTGAGCGGCCTCTATATGCTGGGCGCCGAAGACCGGGTGGTGGGGATTTCCGCCAATGTCTATCAGGAGCCGGTCTTCTCCTACTATGCCCGGCTGGACGACCGCATCGCCGCCCGGACGCTGCCGGCCCCGGGGAACTGGGATTTTATCAGCGTGGAGCGGATCCTGGCCCTGAAACCCGAAGTGATCATCCTTTGGGCCCAGCAGACGGAGGCCATTGCCGCCCTGGAGAGCCGGGGGATTCCCGTCTTTGGGGTCTTTTTGGCCACCTTGGCGGACGTGGAACGGGAGATACGGGAGCTGGCACGCCTCACCGGCACCGAGACCCGGGCCGCAGAACTGCTTTCCTGGAGCCGGGAGGAACTGGCTGGGATCTCCAGCCGCCTGGCGGGCCTCACGCCCGAGGAGCGGCCCCGGGTCAATTTCATGTGGGCCCAAAGTATCTTGGAGACCTCCGGGGGCACGAGCACCGTCCAGGACCTCATCGAGCTGGCGGGGGGCCGCAATCTTTTCGCCCACCTGCCCCAAGAGCACTTGCGGGTTAAGCAGGAGCAGCTTCTGGCGGCCGACCCCGAGGTCATCATTATGTAGCACAATCCCCGCCTGGAACCGGCGGACATTTTGGCTCAGCCAGCTTGGCAGGGACTGGCCGCAGTACAGGCCCGACGGGTGCACGAGCTGCCGCCGGCATTCTCTCCGCGACCTGTGGACCCTGAAGTATGTCCACGCCGTCAGACTGGCGGCCCCCTGGCTGCATCCGAGGCGCTTTGCCGACCTGGATCTGGCGGCGGAAGAAAGAAGAATGCTGGACGTGCTCTACCGGGGCCGGTTGGGACAACCATGATGGGCTGGGGGAAGGGTCTGCTCCTGGTGGCCCTGCCGCTGGCGGCGGGGGCCGTCTCGCAGTTAGTGGGGCCGGCGGAAGTGGCCGACGTCCGGGAGACCCTGGCTTATCTTATGAATGCCATGGGTTTCGGTCCTGGGGTAACACCGGCGCGGGCCAAGCTTCTTGCCACTGTCCTTTGGGAGGTGCGCCTGCCCCGAATACTTCTGGCCCTGTTGGTGGGCCTGGCATTGAGCCTTTCCGGCGCGGCCCTCCAGGCCCTGTTCCGCAACCCCCCTGGTGGCCCCGGGGGTCCTGGGGCAGAGCGCCGGCGCCGCTGCCAGCGCCGCCCTGGCCCTGGCCCTGCCCCTGCTGCCGGTGCACCTCACCGCCTTTGCCGGGGGCGCGGCGGCGGTGGGCCTCACCTACGGCATCGCCTATGCCCGCCAGGGGGTCTCCATTACCGCCCTCATTTTGGGCGGGGTCATCGTGAACGGCATCTTCACGGCGCTCCTCACCATCATCCAGTTTCTGGCCGACCCGTTCCGCCTGCAGACCATTGTCCAGTGGACCATGGGCAACCTGCACACCGCCACCTGGGACAAGGTCTTCTCTGGCGCACCTCTCATCCTCTTGGGGAGCGCCCTCCTGCTGGTGGGACGCTGGCGCCTCAACGTCCTGCCGCTGGGGGAGGAGGAGGCCCGGGCCGTGGGGGTCCATCCGGAGCGCACCAAGCTTCTCATCCACATCCCTGCCACTTTGGTGGCCACCTCCGCGGTGGCGGTGGCAGGCATCATTGCCATGGTGGGCCTGACCTTGCCCCATGTGGACCGGCTGCTGGTGGGGGCCGACAACCGCCGCCTCCTGCTCTTGACCGCCTCCCTGGGGGCCATCTTTCTGGTGCTGGTGGACAACTGCTCCCGCACCCTGGCGGCCTTTGAGCTGCCGGTGGGCATCTTCACCCTCCTCCTGGGTGGCCCCGTATTCATTATCCTGCTGCGCCGCCGGCTGATGAGAGCGACCCTGTGACTGCCGTCACCGTAACCTCCTTGAGCTTTGCCTATTGTGAGCGTCCGGTTCTGAAGGAGCTCTCCTTTGAGCTCCCGTCAGGCTCCCTCACCGCCATCCTCGGGCGCAACGGCAGCGGCAAATCCACCCTGCTCCGCTGCCTGGCGGGGCTGCTGCCCACCCCACCCGGCACGGTGGATGTGGCCGGGCGGGATCTGGCCCGTCTGTCCTGCCGGGAGCGGGCCCGATGGATCGGCTATCTGCCACAGTTTCACCAGCCGGCCTTTGATTTTGCCGTGGAGGAGGTGGTGCTCACAGGCCGGGCCGCCTGGGTGGGGCTGAGCCCCACAGAAGAGGACCGCCGTCGGGCTTTGGAGGCTCTGAGCCTCCTGGGCATCAGCCACCTGGCCGGGCGGCCCTACACCGAGCTTTCCGGCGGCGAGCGCCAGCTGGTGCTCCTGGCCCGCATCCTGGCCCAGGACCCGGGGGTCATCCTGCTGGATGAACCCCTGTCCCACCTGGACCTATGCCACCAGGTCAAGCCCCTTATCCTTCTCCGGGAATTGAGCCGCCAGGGTCGCACCATTGTGGCCGTGCTCCATGACCCCACCCTGGCCCTCCAGCATTTCCAGCGCCAGCTCTATCTCCGGGAGGGCCGGCTGCTTTTGCCTCCCGGAGGGCCGGAGGCCGGTTTTCTCTCCCACATTTACGAGACGCCGGTGGAGGTGCTGAGGAGCGCCGCCGGACCGGTGGTGGTGCCCCGGGTCTTTCACCCGGAAGAGAGGCCTTGACGCCGGAGGCCTGACGCGATACACATTCCGGTAACCGGTGGATGAATCCACCCACGGCAGCTGCTCCTGTTTGCCATGCCGGGCCATGAAGGCCGATCCCGGGCCTCATGGCCTTTTTTACGGAGTCTGCCCTGATGGACAATCTCACCAAAACCCTGCTGGAGATCACCCTGGGCGGCAGCTTCTGGGTCCTGGCCCTGCTTCTGGTGCTCAGTGTGGCCTCGGTGGCGGTGATGCTGGAGCGGGCCTGGGTCTTTTTCCGGCATCGCTATGATGAGCCGGCCTTCCTGGAGGCGGTGACCCCGCTGCTACGCCAGCACCGCTGGCCGGCAGCCCTGAAAATCTGCCAGGGTAGCCCTGCTTACGAACCTCAGGTGCTGGCCGCCGGTCTGAAGGAGGTGGCGGGGGGCCGGCTGGCAGTGCAGGAGGTCATGGAGGCGGAGCGCCTCCGGCTGGGGCTCATTTTGGAGAAGCGCCTGGGGTTTTTGGGCACTTTGGGGGCCAACGCGCCCTTCATCGGCCTCTTTGGCACGGTGCTGGGCATCATCCATGCCTTCAAGGACCTGGCCCTGACCGAAGGCGGCGGGGGGCCCGCAGTCATGGCCGGCATCGCCGAAGCCCTGGTGGCCACCGCAGTGGGCCTTTTGGTGGCCATCCCGGCGGTGGTCATGTACAACTTCTACCACCGCCGGCTGCATATCGTGCTGGAGCGCTCCCGGGTGCTGTCGCACCTCCTTCTGGCCCATCTGGAGGCAGGGGATGGGGCTGAGGCGCAGGCCATTCCCCGGCAGGCAGGAGGGCGGTTATGAAAGGCCCCACCCACGGCCCCATCACCGACATCAACATGACGCCCTTTGTGGACATTGTGCTGGTCATCCTCATCATCTTCCTCATCACCGCCACCGTCATGCTGCCCCGCACCTTCTCCATCGCCCTCCCCAAAGCCACCCAGGCCGAGAAATTGGAGAGCACCCCGGTCATCGTAAGTATTGACCGGGACGGTCGGATCGCCATCAACGGCCGCCGCCTGGAGCATGACGGAGAGTTTGAGGCGGTCTTCAAGGCCCAGCCCCAGGGAAAGGAGTCCCTGGCAGTCATTGCGGCGGACAAGGAAGTGCGCCACGGCCGCCTCATCGAGGTCATTGACCGGCTGCGGGCCCTCAAAGTGCAGCGCCTGGGCATCGAGGTGGAGCAGCATTAAGCATGGCCGCGCCCGTGCTGCGACCGGGAGGGGGGGAGACCTGGCGGGTCTGGCCGGCAGCGCTGGCCGGCTCCCTGGCCCTGCATGTGCTCCTCTTGGCCGGGATTGCCTGGTGGCGGGGCACTCCGCCTCCCAAACCCCGGCAGGTGGTGCCCATTGAGGCCATCCTGCTGACGCAGTTGCCCCCGGGGCCGGCGGGGGGCGGCGGCACCCCGGCGGGCCCCGCGCCGGTCCAGAAAGAAGCACCGAAACCGCCCACCCCGCCCCCACCCAAACCCAAGGTGAAGCTCCGGCCGCAACCCCGACCACAGGCCCAACCGGCCCCCGAGCCGCCCCCCACCTTGGCCCTGCCCCGGCCCGCGGCTCCCCCGGCCCCGGTTGCCAAGGCCGCTCCCGCTCCACTCCCCTCGGGAATGGCGGCCCCTGCCGGGGGCTCCTTGGCTTCCGGCAGCGGCGGCGGCAGCGGCGGCCGCGGCGGGGGCACGGGCGACGGCCATGGGTCGGGCAGCGGCAGTGGGGTGGGGGCAGGAACCGGCACGGGGAACCCCCTGGCCGCCTACCTTCACGAGGTACGCCGGCTGCTGGAGCGCCACAAGGACTACCCCTTGCTTGCCCGGCAGATGCACCTGGAGGGCGTGGCGGTGGTGCAGTTCACCATCGCCGCCGACGGCCGCCTGGAGGGGGCCGGCCTGAAACGCTCCTCCGGGCATGAACTCCTGGACCGGGCGGCCCAGGAGACGGTGCGCCGGGTGGGCCGCTTTCCACCCCTTCCCCCTGCCCTGGGCCGGGACCGCCTGGCCCTGGCCATCCCCATCTCCTTCCGCCTCCTGGACCGCTGAGGAACGCGGTCCGAGATTTCCTCATTTGCGCGGTCCCTCCCGAAGTTCACCAGGTGCGTCTTCGGAGAAGGGCGGACCCTTCTGCCGTGGCCAAAATGAGTACTTTAGCCTATGGCGGACATTTCATTGGGTAGCCATAATTAATCCAAAGCATGGGCAGGGGCTCCAATTCCTGTGCGAGAAATTCGCCTAAAAGTTGATAAAGGAGGCTGTCCCGGTCGCCCAGGGAGGACGTGGCAGAAGTGACCAGAAAAAATGCCTCGCTTCAGACAAGAAAGGAGTGTTTATGCTATTGCAACAGTTTCGGCACCGCACCGCTGCCTCCTGGCTGTTTGTACCGCTCATCGCCGGGCTGCTCCTCACCGGAGTGCCCGCCACCCCGGCCCGGGCTCAGGTGGAGGTCCTGCCCTTTCCCATTGAGACGCCGGCTGATGCCCGGGCCTGGGGGTTTGACTCCCTGGGCCGCATGATGTCCGGCCAGATGCCGGGATATCCCATCCCCCACGGCCAACCCCTCATTTTGAACCCTGCCTACAAGGTTCCCCTGCCTCCCAATCTGGCTGAGTTCGTCAAGAACCGCCAGGCCGCTTTGGCGCTGGGCAAGGCCCTCTTCTGGGACATGCAGGTGGGCTCCGACGGTATCATGGCTTGCGCCTCCTGCCACTTTCAGGCCGGCGGGGATGTGCGCACCAAAAACCAGGTGGCCCCGGCGGGCAACCAGGTGCGGTATGAGCGCAACACCGGCCCCTTCAGCGAGATCGTCGGCTTTTTCAACGCGCCCCGCACCGGCTCCGACCCCTTAGAAACCGTCTTCGGCCTCCCCTGGGAACCGAATTTCGAGCTGGCCGGCGTGGACTTCCCCCTGGTCCTGAAGCAGAACGCCTTTCT
This sequence comes from Desulfobaccales bacterium, assembly GCA_037481655.1. Classification (NCBI taxonomy): domain Bacteria; kingdom Pseudomonadati; phylum Thermodesulfobacteriota; class Desulfobaccia; order Desulfobaccales; species Desulfobaccales bacterium. Next base: position 14,628 of record JBBFLF010000034.1, read on the forward strand.
GCCCGCCACCCCGGTCTTCGGGGACATCATCGCCGCGGACACCGCCAGTGGCAACCGCAACGACGTGGTGGGCTCCATGGGTCTGATGACCGGCACTTTCGCCGGGGTCACCCCGGGCAGCCCGGTGGATCTCTTCTCCGGCTCCCTGGGCACCATGCGCCAGACCACGGCCCGCAACGCCCCTTCCTCGGTGAACGCGGTCTTCAACCTCTTCCAGTTCTGGGACGGCCGGGCCCACCCCAGCTTCAACGGCGCCAACCCGGTGGGGCCCTTCTCTCAGCCCACACCCAAGTATTTCGTCTATAAAAAGGGCAAGATTCAGTCCAAGGTGCTGCAGATGCAGATGGCCTCTTTGGCCTCCCAGAGCACCGGACCCCCCCTGAGCGACGTGGAGATGTCCTTTGCCGGCCGCACTTGGCCGGAAATCGGCAAGAAGCTGACCCGGAATGGAGCGATGCGGCCCCTGGCTTACCAGGAGGTGGTCCCGGATGACAGCGTCCTGGCTCCTTACCGTCATTCTTCCGGCAAAGGCCTGGACATGACTTACAAGCAACTGGTCCAGGCCGCCTTCCGGGACGAGCTCTGGAACGCCCCAGACAGTCTCACTTTCGCCTTCCCCCAGAGCAAACTGGTGCGTACCACCAAGGATGAGCTGATCCTCATTCCAGGAGAGGCCCAGATCACCCAGACCCAGACCTCCAAGGGCAAGGGCGGCGCCAAGCCCCCGCCCGGCTACACCCAGATGGAGGCCAACTTCGCCCTCTTCTGGGGGATTGCGGTTATGCTCTACGAAGCGGAGCTGGTGTCCCCCCAGAGCCCCTTTGATAAGTGGATGGAAGGAAACGGCGCCTTCGTGGAGGGGTTCGGACAAAAAGAGCTGGACGGCCTCAACGTCTTCGTGGGCGCCGGCAAGTGCATCGCCTGCCACAGCGGCCCGGAGTTCACCAACGTCACGGTGCGCAACACCCAAAACGGCCGGGAGCAAATCGAGCCGGTCATCAGGCTGGACGGCACCCCGGCCTTCTATGACAACGGCTTTTACAACGTCGGCATCACTCCCACGGTGGATGACCTGCTGCGGGGCGACAAAGGCCCGGGGAATGTCCCTTGGGGGGCGGCCCGGCAGTTCCTCTTCCAGAAAAACGGCATCCAGACCACCCCCTTTCCCATAATGGGTCTGCCCATTGGCAATCTGGCCCCGGGAACCTGCACCGAGCTGGATGCCGACGGCAAATGCCTCGGCACCTTCACCCCCGATCCCGCCTCCACCCAGCTCTTTGCCGTGGCTAACGACCCATTGCTGGGCCCCATCCACTTCCTGGTCTGCACCGACCTGGACGGGGATAAGATGTGCGACCTCAACGATAACATCGTCATCAGGGCCCTGGACATGGACGGCAATGCCAAGGCTCCCGGCCTGCGCAACCTAGAGCTGAACGGCCCCTATTTCCACAACGGCGGCGCCGCCACCCTGCAGCAGGTGCTGGATGAATACGACATCGGCGGCAAGTTCAACCGGGCCTTCCTCAACCGGGTGGACATGCTGCCGGACATTGTGCCTCTGGGTCTGGGGAATCTCACCACCCCCAACGGCTTCAATGCCGAGGAGGCCCTCATCGCCTTCCTCCTGGCCCTCACCGACCCAGCCGTGAAAAAGGAGGCCAAGCCCTTTGACCATCCTCAGCTCTTCATCCCCATTGATGGCACCGCGCCCATTCTGGATGTCTCTCAGGCGGATTTTAACGCCTGGCTGAAGAGTCAGCCCGAGTGGTTTAAAGAGCTGTCGGCCACCGGCGCCAATGGCGGGGCGGAGCTCCAGCCTTTCCTCAATCTGGACCTCTTTGCCGGCGACACCGGCAAGGGCGGGATTATCGAGAACCAGTAATTAGACCCACCCTGGGGCAGCTCCGGCTGCCCCGGACCGGGACGCCGCGGCCTGGGTATCCGGCTGCGGCTTTTTTTGACCCGTGGGGGGCTCTGATATAAAGTGATTAATATATGGCAGAAGGGAGAAGGGTCTGGCCCTCTCCCCAATGCTGCCTGAACCAGCCTCAACCAAGGCGGACGCCCGGCGCCGCCCATCTGACCAGGAGGGGGAAAGACAGGTGCCTGCCAGGATGTATTCCCGGATTCTCCCCATCAGTCTCGCCTGCTTCCTGATGATCCTGGCCTGCGCCCGGGACCCCCAGGTGGAGGCCCGGGCCCAGCTCTCCCGCAAGGGGCTGGAGTTCACCCCGGAAGTCTTTCTGGCCCAGGTGCGCAAAGGGGAGGTGGAGGCGGTGCGCCTCTTTCTCGCCGCGGGGATGTCCCCCCACACCCGGGACAAGCGGGGTAATACCGCCCTGATCCTCGCCGCCCAGCAGGGGAAGCCGGAGGTCATCGCTTTGTTGCTGGAGAAGGGCGCCGACAAGGAGGCCCGGGACCCCCTGGAGGGCCGCACCCCCCTTCTGTGGGCCATCGCCTATAAACGGCCCCAGGCGGTGGCGCTCCTGGTGGAGCGGGGGGCGGATCTTTCTGTCACGGACAAGCACGGCCGCAACGTGGCCCTCACCGCCGCTTTGTATGGCCGGGCCGAGACCCTGGCCCTGCTGGCCGACAAAGGGGTGTCCCTGGCCGGACAGGATGCCCAGGGCCGCACACTGCTGATGCTGGCCGCGGCCGCCGGCCGGGCGGACAATGTGCGTCTGCTGCTGGAGCGGGGCGCGGACCCCAACGCCCGGGACCTCAAAGGCCGCACCGCCCTGATGCACGCCGCCATGGCCGGCCGCCGGGAGGTGGTCAAGATCCTCCTGGAGAAGGGCGCCGACGCCGACCTCACCGATCAGGAGGGCAAGAAGGCCCTGGACCTGGCCCGGGAAGACGAAGAGCTCCTCAAGCTCCTCTTCCAGGCGGAAAAAGCCCCTTCGCCCTCCGCCCCCTAAAGTTCTTTGGGAACCGGGCGGTCGCCGGGGCCCGGCCGGTTCCGGGCCAGAAATAAGGCAACCCCCAAGGGTTTCAATCCTCGCCCGGGGTGATTACCGGGCGCAACGGGGATCGCCCTATAAGTTAGAATTAGGACCACGAGTTTCAATCCTCGCCCGGTGTGATTACCGGGCGCAACTATATACTCTAGTAATACTAGCAGGAAGTGTGCCAAGTTTCAATCCTCGCCCGGTGTGATTACCGGGCGCAACGACAAGGGCCGCATTCAACTCAAAATCCAAAAATGTTTCAATCCTCGCCCGGTGTGATTACCGGGCGCAACGGGCAATGCTGATTTTCAGGGACCTGAACCCTTACGGTTTCAATCCTCGCCCGGTGTGATTACCGGGCGCAACGCAAGCCGGGCAGTTACAGAGATATGGGTAATCAGGGTTTCAATCCTCGCCCGGTGTGATTACCGGGCGCAACCCGGAGCCGGCGACGGAAGCCAGGGAGGGCACAGGTTTCAATCCTCGCCCGGTGTGATTACCGGGCGCAACGTCCTCATCGTGGTTCCAGCGGGGGAGAAAGATGAAGTTTCAATCCTCGCCCGGTGTGATTACCGGGCGCAACCCGCAAGCACCGGCAGAACCCGATAAGGCCACTGCCGTTTCAATCCTCGCCCGGTGTGATTACCGGGCGCAACATGATGATGACGGCCGCGATGCTCCAAGTATCCTGGTTTCAATCCTCGCCCGGTGTGATTACCGGGCGCAACCGAAGAGGCGGAAGAGGCATGGGGGACCACGCGTGTTTCAATCCTCGCCCGGTGTGATTACCGGGCGCAACGCATGTTTAGCAGGGAGTCTATATAGTTATCCAAGTTTCAATCCTCGCCCGGTGTGATTACCGGGCGCAACGGGGATTGGTTCCCACGGTTCTGGGATTTGTCCCGGTTTCAATCCTCGCCCGGTGTGATTACCGGGCGCAACCATGAGGCACACAACGGAGGATGACCCATGGAGATGAGTTTCAATCCTCGCCCGGTGTGATTACCGGGCGCAACCGAAGAGGCGGAAGAGGCATGGGGGACCACGCGTGTTTCAATCCTCGCCCGGTGTGATTACCGGGCGCAACGCATGTTTAGCAGGGAGTCTATATAGTTATCCAAGTTTCAATCCTCGCCCGGTGTGATTACCGGGCGCAACGGGGATTGGTTCCCACGGTTCTGGGATTTGTCCCGGTTTCAATCCTCGCCCGGTGTGATTACCGGGCGCAACCATGAGGCACACAACGGAGGATGACCCATGGAGATGAGTTTCAATCCTCGCCCGGTGTGATTACCGGGCGCAACCGGAGCCAGGCAAGGGGATAGGCGTCAAGCAGTGCCCTAAGTTTCAATCCTCGCCCGGTGTGATTACCGGGCGCAACGAGTCGCTCACCACAGGCAATCTCTTTGCCCACAAGTGTTTCAATCCTCGCCCGGTGTGATTACCGGGCGCAACCCGGACCGCGATTTTTTCTGCGCTTTGTATCATCCAGTTTCAATCCTCGCCCGGTGTGATTACCGGGCGCAACCACGGGGGGCTTGCCCTCTACGAGAGAGCTTGCCGCGTTTCAATCCTCGCCCGGTGTGATTACCGGGCGCAACAGGGCGGCCGAAAAAATGCCGATTGCACTTGACTAGTTTCAATCCTCGCCCGGTGTGATTACCGGGCGCAACGGCGGGTTATGCCTGTTTGGCCGTCCGCACACAAGTTTCAATCCTCGCCCGGTGTGATTACCGGGCGCAACGTTAGCAGATGATGACAGATGATGACAGATGATGACGTTTCAATCCTCGCCCGGTGTGATTACCGGGCGCAACGCATGGTGGGGGAACAATATGGCGTCCAGTATGACGATGTTTCAATCCTCGCCCGGTGTGATTACCGGGCGCAACGACAACCTGGGTCAAATATACTTTAAGTATTTCTAATTTCAATCCTCGCCCGGTGTGATTACCGGGCGCAACTCAGGGTTTATGTTGATGGCTGGGGCATCTTTCTGTTGTTTCAATCCTCGCCCGGTGTGATTACCGGGCGCAACGAGGAAATTACAGGGGCCGCCGGGAGATATATTAGTTTCAATCCTCGCCCGGTGTGATTACCGGGCGCAACCGGCGGAGGGTGACGGGGCCGCCAGGCCCGGGCAAGGTTTCAATCCTCGCCCGGTGTGATTACCGGGCGCAACCCGGACCGCGATTTTTTCTGCGCTTTGTATCATCCAGTTTCAATCCTCGCCCGGTGTGATTACCGGGCGCAACCTTCAAGAGGTTAAGAGAAAACTCGTCGAGGCGGGTTTCAATCCTCGCCCGGTGTGATTACCGGGCGCAACGTCGTGGGGTGATGCCCCACCTGATGAGGCTAATAACAAGTTTCAATCCTCGCCCGGTGTGATTACCGGGCGCAACTCCACCCCCTCGCGGTATGGCGTTTTACGGTCGGCAGGTTTCAATCCTCGCCCGGTGTGATTACCGGGCGCAACCCCGGGCAGGGGAGAGACCGGGACCCTGCCCATGAGGTTTCAATCCTCGCCCGGTGTGATTACCGGGCGCAACGGCAAGTGGGGCTTGATGAGCGCTACTTGGCGCGTGTTTCAATCCTCGCCCGGTGTGATTACCGGGCGCAACGATGACAACGCACTGCACAAAGTTAACCGCGCTCCTGTTTCAATCCTCGCCCGGTGTGATTACCGGGCGCAACTCTGTCATCATTTGTCATCATCTGCTAACTATCTGGTTTCAATCCTCGCCCGGTGTGATTACCGGGCGCAACGGCAGTCTGCCTCTGGAGCCCACCCCTGAGGATAGGGTTTCAATCCTCGCCCGGTGTGATTACCGGGCGCAACGTATTACTGCGCCGCACTCGCACTTCCACCGTGACGTTTCAATCCTCGCCCGGTGTGATTACCGGGCGCAACTAGTGCCTCTCGGTCAATGATGTGTCTGAACTCCACGGGTTTCAATCCTCGCCCGGTGTGATTACCGGGCGCAACTAGTGCCTCTCGGTCAATGATGTGTCTGAACTCCACGGGTTTCAATCCTCGCCCGGTGTGATTACCGGGCGCAACGTTACGCCTTGCTTTACGCCCCCGACGCCACCCCTGGTTTCAATCCTCGCCCGGTGTGATTACCGGGCGCAACGGACCGTCCCGTCCCCTAGCCGGCTTTGCACGAGGTTTCAATCCTCGCCCGGTGTGATTACCGGGCGCAACCGGCTACGCCTACCTGGAGCAGACCGGCCTGACAAGGTTTCAATCCTCGCCCGGTGTGATTACCGGGCGCAACCAAGGCCGCGCTATCACCTTTGCGCCGTTTGATCTGGTTTCAATCCTCGCCCGGTGTGATTACCGGGCGCAACGACGGCATGGTGCCCCAGTCACGGTTGCAGGCAGGCGTTTCAATCCTCGCCCGGTGTGATTACCGGGCGCAACAGGATCCTAAACTTCAATGAGCGGCAGCAACGAATCAGTTTCAATCCTCGCCCGGTG
>JBBFLF010000035.1 GCA_037481655.1 Desulfobaccales bacterium
CCCAAACCCCTCCCCCAACCCCATAAAGGGGGTGGGGAGGGGAGGTTGAGGGGAGGGCGGGGGAGCCGCTGCTCCCCCGGCCCTCCCCTCAAAGAAGCCATGACTCTCATCGTTCATTTCGAGAAGTGCACGCTGTGTGGTGCCTGTGTGGATGCCTGTCCCTTCGGGGTGCTTTCCCTGGAGGGGGAGAGGCTTGTCGTCGGCGAGGGCTGCACGCTGTGCGGCGCCTGTGTGGAGGTCTGTGAGGCCGGAGCTTTGGCCCTGCCGGAGGCGGAGGGGCCTGCTCCCCGGCCGGAGGTGCCCCCGGACGGCATCTGGGTCTTTGCAGAGCAGCGCCATGGGCGCTTGGCCCCCGTGGCGTTGGAGCTTTTGGGGGAGGCCCGGCGGCTGGCCGGGGAGCTGGCGGTGCCGGTGGCGGCGGTGCTGTTGGGCGAGCGGGTGGCCGATCTCGCCCCGGAGCTCTTCCGGGCCGGGGCCGACAAGGTGTATGTGGCGGAGCATCCGGCTCTGGCCGAGTTTGTGGAGGGGCCTTTCACAATGGCGTTGGCCGAGATCGCGGCCCGGTTTCGGCCGGAGATCCTGCTGGCCGGCGCCACCTATGTGGGCCGGGCCTTCATCCCCCAGGTGGCTGCGGCCCTGAAGACCGGCCTCACCGCGGATTGCACCGCCTTTGCCATTGACCGGGAGAGGCGCCTGCTGTTGCAGACCCGGCCGGCCTTCGGCGGCAACATCATGGCCACCATCATCACGCCTCGCACCTACCCCCAGATGGCCACGGCCCGGCCCGGGGTCTTCAAACGCCTGGCAGAGCCTTATGCCGCCGAGGGCCAGGTGGTCTCGGTGGAGCTCACCTCCCTTAAGGAGCCGGGGCCCTCCACCTTCGTGGGCACGGTGGAGGAGGTGCGGGAGCGCCTGCCCCTGTCCGAGGCCGAGGTCATCGTGGCCGGCGGCCGGGGCCTCAAGGAGGCCAAGCATTTCCGCATGCTGGAGGAGCTGGCGGAGCTTTTAGGCGGCGCAGTGGGAGCCACCCGGGCGGCGGTGGACGCCGGCTGGATTCCGTATGCCCACCAGATCGGCCAGACCGGCAAGACGGTGGCGCCCAAGCTCTACATTGCCGTGGGCATTTCCGGCGCCATCCAGCACCTGGCGGGCATCCAGTCCTCGGATTTCATCGTGGCCATCAACAAGGACCCGGACGCGCCCATCTTCAAGATTGCCGACATCGGGCTCGTGGGGGACCTCTTTGAGATTGTCCCCGCTCTCATCGCCGCCATCCGCCGGGACCGGGAGTAGGAGACAGTTCAAAACGGCCGAGACTTGCCCGACTCCCGGCATTCCCCTGCATGCTTTTAAAGACCCGGTAAGGGGTTGGGGGAGAGGGTCTGGGAGAGGGGGCAGGGGTCCACGACCCCTGGCCCCCTTTCCCAGCAGCTCATATTACCCCTAAGAAAAAATCGTCCAGGGGTTTCATTTTTTCCCTAATCGTTTTATGTTTTAGCGTTAATGTTGGCGGCCGCGGTTCCAAGGGCGGCGCCCGGAAAGGCAGTAGGATGACGGATGAATTTCAGGTGGCCCTGATCACCGGCGCGGCCCGGGGCATCGGCCAGGTCATTGCCGCCACGTTGGCAACCCCGGGACGGGTGCTGTATCTCAATGATGTGGCTTGGGAGGCGGACCCGGTCACCCCGAGGTTGGTGGCGGAGAAGGGAGCCACGGCTAAGCTCCTCACTTTCAGCGTCACCGACCCCGCCCAGGTGGAGGCCGCGGTGGAGGGTATCGTTAAGGAGAGCGGCCGCCTGGACATCCTGGTGAACAACGCCGGCATCACCCGGGACCAGTTGGTGATGCGCATGAAGGATGAAGACTGGGGGCAGGTGCTGGCGGTGAATCTCACCGGGGCCTTTTACTGCACCCGGGCGGCAGCCAAGGTCATGCTCAAGCAGCGCCGGGGGCGCATCATCAACATCAGTTCGGTGGTGGGCTTCATGGGCAATCCGGGACAGGCCAATTACGCCGCCTCCAAGGCGGGGCTGGCGGGCCTCACCAAGGCGGTGGCCCGGGAGCTGGCCTCCCGGAACATCACGGTGAACGCCGTGGCCCCCGGGTTTATCACCACGGACATGACCGAGGCCCTGCCGGAAAAGGTTAAAGAAATGATGCTGGCCCAGATTCCCATGGGCCGCTTCGGCACGCCGGAGGAGGTGGCCCAGGTGGTGGCCTTCCTGGCCTCCCCCCAGGCGGCCTATATCACCGGCCAGGTGATCCATGTGAACGGCGGTATGCTGATGGTATAATGAAGGAGGATAAGTCCATGGCATCACTGGAAGAGAAAGTCATCAACATCATCGTGGACAAACTGGGGGTGGACCGCAGTGAGGTGACCCCCGATGCCGTATTTGTGGACGATCTCGGGGCCGACTCCCTGGACCTGGTGGAGCTCATCATGGCCATGGAAGAGGAGTTCGGCTACGAGATCCCGGATGAAGAGGCGGAAAAACTGAGGACTGTGGGGGATGTCATCAGCTTCATCAAGGCCAAAGCCGCCGCCTGAGATCGAGGTTCTCGCCATCGGCTGCGACCACGCCGGCTACCAGCTCAAGACCGAAGTTCTGGACGTTCTCCGGGAGATGGACATTCCGGTCCAGGATTTGGGCTGCGCCGGGCCGGATGAGTCGGTGCATTACCCGGTCTATGCCAAGAAAGTGGTGGACGCAGTGCTGGCCAAGCCCGGCCGCCGGGGTATTCTTATCTGCGGCACCGGCTTGGGCATGAGCGTGGTGGCCAACCGTTTCCCCGGCATCCGGGCGGCCTTGTGCCATGATTTGTATACTGCCGAGATGAGCCGACGCCACAACGACGCCAATCTGCTGGTCCTGGGGGGCCGGGTGGTGGACCCCGCCCTGGCCCGGCAGATTGTCAGGGTGTGGCTCACCACCCCCTTTGAAGGCGGGCGGCACGCCGAACGTCTGGAGCTCCTGGAGCGACTGGCCGCGGCCGCCCGGGAAACGCCCTCGGACACGTGACCATGAAGAGCACCCCTCACCCCCGCCCCTGTCCCCTAATGGGCGCCCTGTCCCAGAGCGATCCCGAGGTCTTCCGGGCCATCGAGCTGGAGCATCAGCGCCAGTTGAGCAAGCTGGAGCTCATCGCCTCGGAAAATTTCGTCAGCGAGGCGGTGCTGGCGGCCCAGGGTTCCATCCTGACCCACAAGTACGCGGAGGGGTACCCCAACCGCCGCTACTATGGGGGTTGTGAGTTTGTGGATCTCGCCGAGGAGCTGGCCATCGAGCGGGCCAAGGCCCTGTTCGGCGCGCCCTACGCCAACGTCCAGCCCCACTCCGGCACCCAGGCCAACATGGCGGTGTATTTCGCCCTCCTCCAGCCCGGGGACACCATCATGGGCATGGACCTGGCCCACGGCGGCCACCTCTCCCACGGCGCCGCGGTGAACTTCTCCGGCCGCCTCTTTAAGGCGGTGAGCTATGGGGTGGACCGGGAGAGCGAGCGGGTGGACTTCGACCAGGTGGCGGCCCTGGCCCGGGAGCATCGGCCCAGGATCATCATCGCCGGGGCCAGCGCCTATCCCCGCATCCTGGATTTTGAGCGCTTTGCCGCCATCGCCGAGGAGGTGGGGGCGTATCTGTTGGTGGACATGGCCCACATCGCCGGCCTGGTGGCCGCGGGGCTGCATCCCAACCCGGTGCCGGTGGCTGATTTTGTCACCTCCACCACCCACAAGACCCTGCGGGGCCCCCGGGGCGGCCTGATTCTGGCCCAGGAGAAGTACGCCAAGACCTTGGACAGCCAGATCTTCCCCGGTATCCAGGGCGGGCCCCTGATGCACATCATCGCCGCCAAGGCGGTGGCCTTCAAAGAGGCCTTGAGTCCCCCATTCGCCCGCTACCAGCAGCAGATCGTGGCCAACGCCCAGGTGCTGGCAGAGGAATTCCGGGCCCGGGGCTACCGGCTGGTGGCCGGCGGCACGGACAACCACCTGCTGTTGGTGGATGTCACCCCGCTCAAACTCACCGGCCGGGAGGCGGAGGAGGCCCTGGACCTGGCGGGCATCACGGTGAACAAAAACTCCATCCCCTTTGACCCCCACCCGCCCAAAATCACCAGCGGCATCCGCATCGGCACTCCGGCAGTCACCACCCGGGGGATGAAGGAAGGGGAGATGCGGGTGATTGCGGATTTCATCCACCAGGCCCTCACCGCCGCGGACGACACCGACTTCCTTAGGAAGCTGGAAGCCCAAGTGCGGGATTTCTGCCGCAGCTTCCCCCTCTTTGCGCCGGAGTGGCTGCCGTGAGAGCCCAGGGAGGCCATGCGCTGTCCTTTTTGCCACAGCACCCAGAACCGGGTGATTGACTCCCGCCCCAGCCGGGAGGCCAACGCCATCCGGCGGCGCCGGGAGTGCCTCAAATGCGGCCGCCGCTTCACCACCTATGAGCAGGTGGAGGAGACGCTGCCCCTCATTGTCAAAAAGGACGGGCGCCGGGAGCCCTACCAGCGCACCAAGGTGGCGGAAGGCATCAAAAAGGCCTGCGAAAAGCGGCCGGTCTCCATCGACGCCATTGAAAATTTCCTGGACGACTTAGAAAGGGAGCTCTTGGAGAGCGGTCAGCGGGAGGTGCCGTCCTCCTTCATCGGCGAGCGGGTGATGGCCAAGCTCCGGGAGTGGGACGACGTGGCGTATGTGCGCTTTGCCTCGGTGTATCGCCACTTCACCGACGCCACCGATTTCATGGAGGAGATCCGGCAACTGCTGGCCTCCCGGGGGCAGGACCGGCAGGGACAGTGAACGGGGGGCCCACCCCGGTGGGGCTGCCCCCCGTAAGAGTCAGCCTATCTGCGGGAACCGCCGCCCCGCTGATGCTGGAAGGTGCCGGGGCCGCCCATGCCGGAGCCGGTCTGGAATTGGAACCGGTTCTGATGTTGCATCCCGCTCCCGGAGCCATCCCGGAAGCGATCCCGGTCCCGGGTCTGCAGCGGGGTGGAGGTGGTGGAGAAGCTATCCTGGAATTGGGGCCGGCTGGTCTGCAGGCGGTCCCGGTCCCGGATGGGGTTCTGGGTGTGCTGCGGGTTATCCAGGTATTGCCGGTCCCGGTCCCGGAGCTGGTCGGCTGCCGACACCGGCAAGACCATCAGCAGGCAGAGGCCCATCACCAACAAGGCAGCTTTTCTCATGTACCCTCCTTTCAGTTTTTATGTCGAAATTCATTTTACGAAATCCGACAATCAAGACAATGACTATGTTAACCATTTCTTATACGATTGAACCCCCGAGGCCGTGACCGGCGGTGGGTCTCCCCACGGAAAGGTGTGAAGCCATGCAACCCATCACCATCATCTGGCAGCGTCTGGTGGACGAGCGGGGCGAGACCTGCGCCCGCTGCGGCGCCACTGAGCAGGAGCTCATCAAGGCCCTGCGCTTCCTCACCAAGGCCTTCGGCCCGGTGGGCCTCAGCTTCACTTTGGAAAGCCAGGCCCTCAGCCCGGCGGAGTTCGCCCAGGACCCCCTGCGCTCCAACCGCATCCTCATTGACGGCCGGGAGCTGGGGGAGTGGCTGGAAGCCAAGGAGGGTCAGAGTCCCTGTTGCGGCCCCTGCGGCGATGCCCAGTGCCGCACCCTCACGGTGGACAACCGGGTCTATGAGACCATCCCGGCGGAGCTCATCATCCAGGCGGGCCTGAAGGCGGCCTATGCCCGGGCCACCCAGGCCGGCGGCTGCTGCTGAGCTGTTCTGGAGTCCAGTCCTTTCCCATGGGTGACGAACAGTACATGAAGCTGGCCCTGCGGCTGGCGGCCCGGGGCGCCGGCTGGGTCTCCCCCAACCCCATGGTGGGTGCGGTGGTGGTGCGGCAGGGGGAGATCGTAGGCCGGGGCTGGCACCGGCAGTACGGCGGGCCCCACGCCGAGGTGGAGGCCCTCAAGGCCGCTGGCGAGCGGGCCCGGGGGGCCACCCTGTATGTGAGCCTGGAGCCCTGCAACCATGAGGGGCTCACCCCGCCCTGCACTCAGGCAGTCCTGGCCGCTGGCATCTCCCGGGTGGTCATCGCCATGGCCGATCCCAATCCCCGGGTCACCGGCGGCGGCGCCGCTTTTCTCACCGCGCAGGGCGTGGCCGTCACCCTGGGAGTCCTGGAGGAGGAGGCCCGGCGGCTCAACGAAGCCTGGATCAAGTGGGTGACCACCGGGGTCCCCTTTGTCATCGCCAAGGCGGCCTGCTCTTTGGATGGCCGCATCGCCACGGTGACCGGGGAGTCCCAGTGGCTCACCGGGGTCCTGGCCCGCACCTTCGGCCACCGCCTGCGCCACGAGTGCGATGCCGTGCTGGTGGGGGTGGGCACGGTGCTGGCCGACGACCCGCAGCTCACCGTGCGCCTGGGCGGCGGCAGGCTCAAGGGAGGGGTTCAGGGGGCACGGACCCCTGCCCCTGCCCCCACACCCTCTTCTCCCACCCCTGAGGGTCTAGAGGTTGCATGTATTTTGCCCACCTCCGCTTCTTCCCCGGGCCTCCCCCGGGGAACCGGCAGCCGCCAGACGCCATCCCGGCCACCGGCCAAAGATCCGCTCCGCATTGTCCTGGACAGCACCCTACGCATGCCGCTCTCCGCCCGCCTCCTGCATCTGGATTCGCCCGCCCCCACCCTCATCGCCACCACCCCCCAGGCGCCCACTGAGCGGGTGGAGGCACTGCGTCAGGCCGGGGCGGAGGTGCTCATCCTGTCGGAGGACCGGGGCCGGGTGGCCTTGCAGCCGCTGTTGGAGCGCTTAGGGAAGCGAAAAGTGACCAGCGTCCTGGTGGAGGGCGGGGCCGAGACCCTGGGCTCCTTTTTTGACGCCCGGCTGGTGGACCGTTTCTATTTCTTCTACGCCCCCAAGATCCTGGGGGGGAAAGAAGGCTATCCCATGATCGCCGGTGAGGGCGTGCGCCACCTGGCGGAGGCGCATCTGGCCCGGGACCTCACGGTGCGCCGCCTGGGCCCGGACATCCTCATCACCGGCCGCCTGCGGTGAGGGCTCTGGCGCAGATTGTGAGAAATTTCTGGAGCGGCGTCTTGGCTTTCAGTGAGACGGTTCGACGCTTCTATGCCCGGGCCGGGTTTGTGGAAGTGGGAGTGCTCCGGGATCTTAGCAGACCTGGATTGGACGAGATTCTCCTGCGCTTGCCACTCTAAAGTCTGCCCTCCCGAGCGAAGCTGCCGTTTTCCTGCTTTCCCATGGCCCTCATCCTTAAAAGGGGGCCAGTCCGCCTACCTTTCTATTGATGCGCTCCGCCTGGCGATAGGCCACATAAGCGGACAGGAAGTGAATAACCGGGGCGGTGAGATAGCCGATGAGCACCAGGGTCAGCAGCCAGTTGAAGAATGCCAGCATAAACCATCCCAAGGCGCTGAGGAAGCGGCCGTTATACACTTGCCCCGCCCCGGGGAAAAAGAGACTCAGGACTGCCGCCAGGCCTGGACTTTTCATGATGCCATAAGAAATTGTTTTTTCGTCAAGCAAGAAAACGTTAAAATCATGATGGCTCATCCGCCAGACAAGACATTCCTTTTGAGAACCCTTTCCACCCTTCTGTCTTCTTTACTGAGGTGCCGGCCATTCCGGAAAACCCCTCGCCCTTCCCTTCCTTGCCTTTAACAGCAACTCGGGCCGGTATTCAAAGTGCATCACATCAAAGTGCCACCACCTGCCTCCCCAGATGAAGCCATGATTTTCAAATATTTGAATGAGTTCCATGGGATAAGTCTTTCTCGTCTGAAGATGTTCCAAGCCGCTTTTCAGGCCCACGGAGCGCCAGTAGAGGCCATGCCGGGGATTGAGGTCCACGGCGATGCCCCAGGAGTGGGGGCTTTGGCGGTCAGTGCCGGCGATATGGCGCCAGTTGTAGGTCCCACCCAGCGGGAGAACGTAAGGGCGCAAAGCAGGCCGGCGCTGGAGGACACCCTCCAGTTCCCGGCCCACTTTCTCCAAGGCCTGGGCCGCCCGGTTTTGCCCGTTGAAACTCACCCGCTGCCCGCAAAACGGGACGGACACCAGATTTTTATTCACTTCCTGGGGGGTGCCTCCATAGATGGAGTCGAAAAATTCCTTTACCCTGAACCGGCCCGGATCACAATCCGGCTCCCCCACACCCAGGTCCTGGCCAGCCGGATAAATTTGGGAGAGCATATCCTCCAGATCGGGGTGATTTAATTTCTCCTCAAATTCTTTGGGTTTCAGATCATCATATAAAATTCTTTTTTGGTTCTTCATCACGACATAAACTTTATTATCCGAGCTGACATGAGTGGCTTTGATGTGGGCCGGATATGCCTCCACCAGACAGGATAAATCTGTCTCTATCTGAGGATAAACTTGCCTCAATATCTGAATGTTTATCTTCCCTTCATTTGCCAGCTTATGAAACCGAGGTGTCTCACCGGCTGGAAACCCCACACAGGAAAAGACATAAAACAAAAATATAACAATGATTTTTAACGATAACATTGTGGTATACTTTATTTTTAATAGAGAGGTCTTGTGTAATCAGTTGATCATACCATCTTAATCAATTTCCAAGAAGCTGCTAGTATCACCCGGATCATAAAAGCTAGTCTGCCGGCTTTATTTTGCCCTGCCTTGCATTTTTCAGAAAATTTTTGGCAAGAATTCAGCAATTTTCTGTGGAAAAGTGACAAAGACCTTTCCAGATAGTAGCCATAAAACGCCATTCCGTTGAATTTTTATATTTTCTACATTCACCTGGGTCAATTTTTCACCCATTTTAACAATGTCATTTTTAATTTCAAAGATTTGCTCACTAATTTTTTCATCAATTTTTTTTATTTCTTCATCAATTTTTTGTTTTATTTTATTAAGATAATCAATTATTAAATTAAAATTTTTCTCTAACCTCGATATACGTTCTTCAATTGTAGCTTCAGTTGGCGTAGCTTCGGATATAGTTGCATCGCCAAATCCACTTATCACCATTATTCCATTTATAGCAATGCTAACAGTTTTATTCTTAGGATAAAATGGACAACTTTTCCACCAGGCCTTAATTTCATCCCAAGCATGCGGAAGATTGAAAATTTTTTTGCGTGCATTAATGTCTTTAATAACAGTCAACATTCCTGATATCTGTAATATCAAGCCGTAGGATTTAACAATTTCTTCCAATTTAATATCACAAAAAATAAAAGAAATAACAAAAGGAACAAAAGGAAGATTTAACAAAATTAATAAAATCAAAACAATCTGGAATGGCCATAATTGTCCTCCAACTTTAAGCCATATATAGAATTCTTTTATCTTGTTCTTCATTTTTTTACCTCATTTTCCCACAATAAAGCTTTCTCTGATAATATAAAATGATATTGTCTGCGAATATCTGTTGCCTTCATTCCTTGCTTAATCTTCTAACTCCAGTCGGTAGGCCAGGGGGCCGGGGGTCTTCTCAAATTCCGGCGCCCGGACAAAGCCCAGGCCTTCGTAAAGCCGCCGGGCGGCGTGCATGAACTTCCCGGTGTAAAGGTAAATGGTGCCAATGCCCAAGGTCCGGGCCCGCCTCAGAACCTCCCTGACCAGGAGGCTGCCCACCCCCTGGCCCCGAAAGCGGGGCGCCACCGCCGGCACCCGCATGGAGGCCGCCCCCGCCGGCCACCTTCCCAGGCCGGATTGGCGGGCGTCGGGATAAAACTTCACCACCCCGGCCAGCTCGCCGGCCACCTCCGCCAGAAAGAGCACCCCTTCCGGCGCGTGCACCGCCCGGGAGACATTGTCCAGCCACTTCTGCCAGATCTCCTCAGAGAATTCGGGCCGGAATTCGGCATAGGCCTCCCGGACCAGGGCCTCGGCCCGGTCCAGATCCTCCGGCCCGGCCTCCCGGAGGCTGACTACCGGCGACTCCATCCTCGCCTCCCCTAAGACCCCGAGGGTCGCAAAGGCTCCTTCAACGCCGCCACGAAATCCCCGATCTCCTGAAGCAAGGCCTCGCCCCGAAGGCGGGCCACCCGCTCCACGATGGCGCTTCCCACCACCACTCCGTCCACATACGGCGCCAGCCAGGCCACCTGCTCCGGGGTGGAGATGCCGAAACCCACCGCCACCGGACAGGAGACGAGCGTGCGCACCTCCCTGAGGGCCGCCACCAGCTCCGGGGGCAACTCCCGCCGGGCCCCGGTGATGCCGGTGATGGAGACATAATAGAGGAACCCCCGGGTGAGCTGCCCCAAACGCCGGATGCGCTCTGCCCCGCTGGTGGGCGCGGCGAGAAAAATGGGCGCCACCCCGGCCGCCAACGCCGCCCGCCGCCAGGGCTCCGCCTCCTCCAGGGGCAGATCCGGGATGATGAAGCCATCCACTCCGCAATCCGCCGCCTCCCGGGCCGTCTCCGTGAGCCCATGCTGCAAAATGGGGTTGTAATACCCCATGAGCACCAGCGGGATGTCGCTCTCCCGGCGGATCTGCGCCGCCAGCTTCAACACCTCCGGCAACGTCACCCCGGCCTGCAAAGCCCGCTGACTCGCCGCCTGGATGGTGGGCCCATCCGCCAACGGATCCGAAAAGGGAATCCCCAACTCCAGGATATCCGCCCCCCTCCGGGCCATGACCAACGCCAACCGCCGGCTGGTCTCCAGATCCGGATCCCCCGCCGTGATAAAAGGAATGAGCGCCTTCTCCCCTGCGGCCCTCAACCGCCGAAACACCCGCTCAATACGCTGCATGAACGCCTCCTGGTGATTGGGGGAAGAGGCCAGGGGGCAGTGGCCCCCTGCCCCTTCCCCCTAACCCCCATCCCCAACCCCTTATAGGGTTGGGAGGGGGGAGCGGGGGGAGGGCAGGGAACTCAGTTCCCTGGCCCTCCCCCCGCCAGCTCCTGCTCCAAAATATCCGCTACGGCTTCCACGTCTTTGTCGCCCCGGCCGGAGAGGTTGATGATGATAAGGTCGTCGGGGCCGTATTCTTTGGCCAGTTTGGTGGTGTAGGCGATGGCGTGGGCGCTTTCCAGGGCCGGGAGGATGCCCTCGGTTTGGGCCAGGAGTTTGAAGCCGTCCAGGGCCTCGGTGTCAGTGACGGCCACGTATTCGGCCCGGCCCCGGTCTTTGAAGAAGGCGTGTTCCGGGCCCACGCCGGGGTAGTCCAAGCCAGGGGCCAGGGAGTGGGCCTCCCGGATGTTGCCCCAGGGGTCCTGGAGGAGGTAGCTCAGGGCGCCGTGGAGCACTCCCACGGTGCCGGCCACCAGGGTGGCGGAGTGGTGGCCGCTCTCCAGGCCGTGGCCGGCGGCTTCCACCCCCACAAAGCGCACCGGGTCATTGAGAAACGGGTAGAAGAGCCCCATGGCGTTACTGCCGCCGCCCACGCAGGCCACCAGGGCGGCGGGGAGCTTCCCGGCCTGGCGCAGGATCTGGCCCCGGGCCTCCCGGCCGATGACCGCCTGGAAGTCTCGGACCAGCATGGGGTAGGGGTGCGGCCCGGCCACCGAGCCGATGACGTAGTAGGTGTGCCGCACGTTGGTCACCCAATCCCGGATGGCTTCATTCATGGCGTCCTTGAGGGTGCAGCTGCCGGAATGCACCGGCACCACCCGGGCTCCCAAAAGCCGCATGCGCATGACATTGAGGCGCTGGCGGCGGATGTCCTCGGTGCCCATGTAGATGTCGCACTCCAGGCCCAGAAGGGCCGCCACCGTGGCGGTGGCCACCCCGTGCTGGCCGGCGCCGGTTTCGGCAATGAGACGCCTTTTCCCCATGCGCCGGGCCAACAGCCCCTGGCCCATGGTGTTGTTGATCTTGTGCGCCCCGGTGTGGGCCAGATCTTCCCGCTTGAGATAGATCTTCGGCCCCCCCAGACGCTCCGTCAGGTGCCGGGCAAAATAAAGCGGCGTCGGCCGCCCCACATATTCTTTCAAATACCAGGCCAGCTCCCGCCGGAACTCCGGATCCCGGCGGATGCGGCGGTACTCCCGCTCCAGCTCCAACAACGCCGGCATCAAGGTCTCCGGCACAAACCGGCCGCCATACCGGCCGAAATGCCCCCGCCGATCAGGTAACATAACGCCTCCTTATGGTTTTGGGGGGAGGGCCAGGGAACGCAGTTCCCTGCCCTCCCCCCAAGCCCCCCTCCCAACCCTTTACGGGTTTGGGGGTGGGGGCTTGGGGGAGGGGGTAAGGGCCCATGGCCCTTAGCCCCCTCCCCCAACACGCTTTACTGCTTCTAAAAAAGCCTTCAGCTTGTTGGGATCCTTTTTGCCTGGGGCGGCCTCGACGCCGCTGGCCACGTCCACGGCGGCGGGTTGGGCCTGACGGATGGCCTGGGCCACGTTATCGGGGGTAAGGCCGCCGGCCAGGATGATGGGGCCGTGCTCTTTTGCCCGGCGGGCCAGCTCCCAGTCGAAGGTCTCGCCGGTGCCGCCGGGGGTGCCGGGCCTGTAGGTGTCCAGGAGGAAGGCCTGGACCGCGCCGTGATATGAGGCCAACAGCGCCAGGCTCTCCTCGCCTTTGACCCGGAAGCCTTTGATGACCCGGCGGCCCACGGCGCGGCAGTAGCCGGGGGATTCGGCTCCGTGGAGCTGGAGCCAGTCCAGGCCGGCGTAGGCGACAATCTCCCGCACCCTGGCCTGCTCTTCGTCCACGAATACCCCCACGGTGAGAACAAAGGGCGGGAGCTGGCGGATGATCTCCCGGGCGGCCTCAGGTCTTATAGCCCGGGGGCTTTTGGGATAGAAGATGAACCCCAGGGCGTCCGCGCCCAGCTCCGCCGCCAGCAGGGCATCCTCAAGATTGGTCATGCCGCAGATTTTAATCCGGATCATCGAAGAAGAATTCTCTTACATCAATATTTATAAATTCTATTTCTGCTTCTTCCAGGTCTCTTACAATACTTTGTAAATCCTCTGAACTGCTGTTGACCTCGGGAACAAAATATCTTTTTGTGCCATCCATGAGTAATTCTGAGATTGATTCTAAAAAAATTTTCTTTTTATCTATGTCATTATTAAAATAAGAATTGAGGTCACCAGCATGTGGAGCAATTCTCCCATTGTTTGTTCGTTTTTTGCCCCACAAATGAATACTTTTCACTTTGTGCATTATTGATTTTAATTTTTGCATGAATTTTTCCAGGTCTTGGCAACTAAAATTTTCCGGGCCTCCGTGGGCTGTAAACAATTGGGGAATATCCAAAGCAAGGTCCAGCCGCAAAGACCTTTGTTCAATTCGTTTGACAAGCTCTTGCAAATCATTAAATTTAGATAATAAAAAATTCCCTCCTCTATACCTGGTGCCATATCTGTTTTCCAAAACAATGTCGACGCGTGGCCAATTTTCAAGGATGATTTGCTCAAATACTTTTATAACACGATAAAAAATTGTCGAAATTGGAATAATCATTGAATGGGGGATGAATTTCAATAACGACCGGTTTTTTATTTTCAGTCATTCTTTTAATGAATTCCGCAAATTCTCTCGACCATTGTTCATTATACCATAATTGTGGTATATGGTGAATATGTGCATTTCTAATGGTTGGAAATTTCTGAATCAATTGCGTATTTAATTTCCTTCTTCCATAAGAATATTCTGTGTGTAATGACAAAAATCCTTCTTCATTAATCTTCGTCTTATCGAAATGCGCAGCCACTTCATTGATCTGAGGATGAATGTGGGGCGGATACTTCCTGTTACGGTATTTGACCGGGATGAGCATGGCTTCACCTCAAGTCGTGGTCGCCGCAGACATGTGGCCGGTCAATATTATCTGATCATATCATGGCTTCCCCACCAACTCCCGCAGGCGGGCGCCGGGGTCCGGGGCGGTCACCAGGCTCTCGCCGATGAGGAAGGCCCGGATCCCCCCCGCCTCCAGGCGCTCCAGGTCCTCCGGGGTCTTGAGGCCGCTGGCCGCCACCAGGGTCACCCCCGGCGGCGCCAACGGGGCCAGTTCCAGGGCCCGGTCCATGTGCATCTGGAAAGTGTGCAAATTCCGGTGGTTGATGCCGATGAGCTCCGCTCCCACCATCAGGGCCGTCTCCATCTCCTCCCGGGTGTGCACCTCCACCAGGGCCTCCAGGCCCAGGGAGCGGGTCAGCAGCAGAAGCGCCCGCAGCTTGCCGGCGTCCAGCACCTGGGTCAAGAGAAGCAGTGCGTCGGCCCCGATGGCGGCGCTTTCATAGACCTGGATGGGCTCCAGGATGAAGTCCTTGCGCAGCACCGGAACGGCCACCTCCAGCTTGATCTCCTGCAAAAACCCGGGGTCGCCGTGGAAATAGCGGCGCTCCGTGAGCACCGAAATGGCCGCGGCGCCGTTTTTTTCATACATCCGGGCCAGCGCCACCGGGTCCCGCTCCATGGCCAGCTCGCCCTTGGCCGGCGAGGCCCGCTTCACCTCGGCGATGACGGCCCGCCCTGGCGCCCGCTCCAGGGCCTGCTTGAGACTGAGCGGCCGGGGCCGCTGCGCCAAAGCCGCCTTGAAGGCCGCCAGCTTCCCGGATTCAAAGAGCTCCAGGGATTCCTGGAGCTTGTGGGCCACGATTTTGGCCAGGAAGTCCATGTCATCCTCTTGCCTTTTGAGGGGAGGGCCGGGGGAGCGGTGGCTCCCCCGCCCTCCCCTCAAACTCCCCTCCCCAACCCCCTGTACGGGTTTGGGGGTGGGGGTAAGGGCCCTCGGCCCTTAGCCCCCTCCCCCAACCTCGCCTCAGCCCCCTCCCCCAAAACTCCTGCTTTTGGCCACCAGGGCTTCCAGTTTGGCCAGGGCCTTGCCGGAGTGGATGACTTCCCGGGCGAGGGCGATGCCGGCGGGGAAATCGGGCGTGAGTCCCGCGGCGATGAAGGCTGCGGCGGCGTTCAGGGCCACCATGTCCTCTTTGGGCCCCCCCTCCCCTTTCAGCACCCGGCGCACGATGCGGGCGTTCTCAAAGACGTCGCCGCCCCGGATGTCCTCCAGGGTGGCCCGCTTCAGGCCGAAGTCCTCCGGCGCGATGGTGTAGGTGCGCACCTGGCCGTCCCTAAGTTCGCTCACCCGGGTGGGCCCCACGATGCTGATCTCGTCATAGGAGCCCTCGCCATAGACCACGAAGGCCCGGCGGGTGCCCAGGTTCCCCAGCACCTGGGCCAGGGGCTCGGTGAGGCCGGGGTCATAGACCCCCAGCACCTGGACGTTGGCGCCCGCGGGGTTGGTGAGCGGCCCCAGGATGTTGAAGATGGTGCGGATGCCGATCTCCCGCCGGGGACCGATGGCAAAGCGCATGGCGCCGTGGAGCTGCGGGGCGAAAAGAAACCCGATGCCCACCTCCTCAATGCATTGGGCCACCTGCTCCGGCGTGAGGGAGAGATTGATGCCCAAGGCCTCGATGACATCGGCACTGCCGCAGCGGCTGGAGACCGCCCGGTTGCCGTGCTTGGCCACTTTCAAGCCGGCGCCGGCCACCACAAAGGCGGTGGTGGTGGAGACGTTGAAGGTCTGGGTGGCATCCCCGCCGGTGCCGCAGGTGTCCACGATGGTCTCCCAGTCCACGTTGATTTCGTCCCGGTCCAGGTCCACCAGGTTGTCCCCCAGAGGGATGCGGGTGGCCTTGGCCCGCATGACCTTGGCGGCGGCGGTGATCTCCGTCACCGTCTCGCCCTTCATGCGCAGCGCCGTGATGAAGGCGGCGATCTGGGCGTCGGTGGCCTCGCCCGACATAATGGCCTCCATGGCCCGCACCATCTCCTCCTCCGTCAAATCCTGCCGGGTGACCACTTTGAGAATGACTTCCTTGAGCATTTTATCGCCTCAATGGTTCTTTATTTCCTTTGACTGGTGCCTTATCCTCAGGATGTTGCGGCTGGTAAAGCCAAAAATTGAAAGGAAAATTTTGATTAAAACAGAATAAGCCCTTTTTTTCACGTAAGCTCACATGTAATTTGTGTTTTTTGCATAACATATTAAAATAATATAAGATTTTATATCTCTCTATTTCTGCTCGGCTGAGTTCTTGATGATGGTTCTCATCAAATAAACTTTTCTGACCAGATTTATTTTTTTCCCACTTACAAAAGCCGTCGTACTTGTTTCTTGAATAAACTGCCATTCCTGTAAATAAATCTGCCAGCTGGATGAATGGTTCATCTTCTGACCTTACTGGAATAATATTTTCAATATTAAAAACATTTCGGATAAAAATTTTGAATCCTCCATCCGAAAAAAGGTTTTTTCCAAATTCAATTTCTACCTCTTTATAAGAAAGAAAATTCTGAATATTCGACCAATCCATGGCGGAATGCTCGTCAGGATGCAACCTCCACACACAGCCATCCGGCCACCTTTTCTTCATCACATTATAAAACAATTTATAATACATTCTTTGTAAATTAGCCAAATCATCTCTCCCTTTAATATTGTGTCTGCTATCCTCAATATCCCAAATAAGTATGTCAAACCTTAATAATTTTTTTAATGCTGATTCGAGACTGAAATCGATTAATTTCTCAGCCGCAAATCTCTCTCTGGCACCTCTAAGATTATTCCATTTAAATTCTTTAACTCCTGATTCTGCTAATAAATTATTTAAATTCTCCTTTAAGGGATCATAATTTTCTCTGCTCAAACTGACCAAACCGATGGCGCGATATTTTCCCTGTCCCCAATGAGATTCATCTCCAAAAGCCAGTTGGGTAATCTTTTTAACTTGTTCCATTTAATTTCACATCCAGGCTTTTGGTTTCACTCTTCTTTATCTGCACGGCGGAAGAGGAAGCCCCCGGCGGCGATTTTCTCCGGCGCGGCCAGGATAATCAGCAGGTCCCCGGGCAGCAGCTCCAGCTCCGGGTCGGGGTTGAAGACCAGCTCGCCGTCGCGGCGCACCGCCAAGACCGTGAGCCCGTATTTCTTGCGCAGCTCCACCTGCGCCAGGCTCTTGCCCGCCAGGGGCGCGCCCTGGGCCAGCCGCACCGTGGTGATCTCCATGTCCTTGAGGTATGGCCTTAAGTCCGCCAGGGTGGGGGTCTCCGCCGGCAGGCTCCGGAGCATGCGGTAGCCCTCGGCCCGCACCTCCTGCACAAAGCGCTCGATCTCATCCTTGGGGAGCAGATATTTCCGCAGCACCCGGGTGAAGATCTCCACCGAGGTCTCAAACTCCTCGGGGATGACCTCATCGGCCCCCAGCTCATAGAGGGCCGGCATCTCCAAAAGATACCGGGTGCGCACGATGAGATAGACGGTGGGGTGAAGGGCCCGCACCCGCTCGGTGATGCGCCGGGTGGCCGCCGGGTCGTTGATGGCCACCACCACGATGCGGGCCGCCTGAAGATGCGCCAGCTCCAGGATCTCCGGGTTGGTGGCGTCCCCGAAGTAGATGGGCTCCCCCTTCTCCCGCTCCCGGCGCACCGTCTCCGGGTTCATCTCGATGATGACATAGGGGATGCCCCCCACCTTGGCGGCCCGGGCCAGGTTGCGGCCGGTGACCCCATACCCCACGATGATGAGGTGATCTTGCACCGCAGCCTCGGCAGGGGCCACCGAGAGAAATGAGCCCGTCCGCCAGCGGGCCGGCAGGGGCAGGCTCATCGCCAGGTCCGCCACCCGGGGCGCCACGGCCATGATAAAGGGGGTCAAGGTCATGGTGAGGACCGACACGTCCAGAAAGAGCTGGTAGTTGTCCCCGGAAAGCAGACCCTGGGCCTGCCCGGCCTTGGCCAGCACAAAGGAGAACTCCCCCACCTGGCATAAGGTGAGGCCCACGATGATGCCGGTGCGCAGGGGATAACCCAAAAGGAGGGTGGCCCCGCCGGCGATGAGGGTCTTGGCCGCCAGCACCAGGGCCGCCGCCACCACAATGCTCAAGGGATGGCGCAGGAGAAACTCCACGTTGAGGAGCATGCCAATGGACAGAAAGAAGATGCTGGAGAAGGTGTCCCGGAAAGGCAGGATGTTCCCCAAGGCTTGGTGGCTGTACTCCGTCTCCGAGAGAATCAGGCCGGCCAAAAAGGCCCCCAAAGCAAGGGACAGGCCGGCGGCGGCGGTGACCCAGGCCACGAGAAAACACAGGACGAGCACCGCCAACAGAAAAATCTCCCGGTCCCTTGTGCGGGCGATCTGATAGAGCACCTGGGGCACCACATATTTGGCCGCCACAATCACCCCGGCCACGATGGCCGCCGCCTCCAGGAAGAGAATGAGAAACTTGCGGCCCACCGCCTCGCCCCCCACCCCCGCCAGGAAGGGGATGAAGAGCATCATGGGCACGATGATGATGTCCTGAAAAATGAGAATGCCCAGGGAAGTGTTGCCGTGGGGGGATTCCACCTCGCCCCGGCTCTGCAGGACCTTGAGCACAATGGCGGTGCTGCTCAGGGCCATGAGAAAGCCCACCAGGACCGCCTCCCCCACCCCCAGGCCGCCCACCTCCCAGGCCAGGAAGGTGAACAGGAGGCAGGTGAGGCCCACCTGTAGCGGCCCTCCCACCACCACCGAGCGCCTAAGCTGCAGGAGATTGGCAAAGGAAAATTCGATGCCGATGGTGAACAGGAGCAGGATGACGCCGATCTCCGCCAAGGTCTCCACTTCATGCACGGCGCTGATGAGCCCGAAACCCTGCGGCCCGGCCAGGACGCCGGTGAGAATGAAGCCCACCAACGGCGGGATCCCCAGCCGGTGGCAGACCATGATGACCACCACCGCCAGGACATAAACCACCAACAGATCAAAAAGGATCTGCATCACTCACCGGCGGGCGGGGGCGCCTCTTTTCCGGCCAGATACTCCCGGGCCGCGCTCACCCCCACCTCCAGGGCCTTGAGGGCCGCCTCCCGATGTCCTTTGGGCACCCGGACTTTGACCGCCGCCTCCAGGCTTTTCAGGGACACCACCCCCGTCAACGCCGCCAACGCCCCCAAGGCCACCATGTTGGCCATCAACACCTCTCCCACCTTTTCCCGGGCCAGACGGGCAAAAGGCAAGGCCACCGCCCGGGTGGTGGGCAGCTGCTGCACCAGCTCCCCATCCACCAAAATCATCCCCTCAGGCTTGAGGTCAAAGACATAGGCATCACAGGCCCGCTGACTCAGACACACCAGGATGTCCGGCCGGATCGCCTTGGGATAATCAATCTCGTCGTTACTGATCACCACCTCCGCCCGGGAAGCCCCACCCCGGGCCTCCGGCCCATAACTCTGCGTCTGCGCTACCTCACGCCCTTCATAAATCCCTACCGCCTCCGCCAACACCACCCCCGCCAAAATCACCCCCTGCCCCCCCGACCCCGCCAACCTGATCTCCAACCGTCCTGCCATGAGTGCTCCTTGAGGTTTCTTGGGGGAGGGGGCTAAGGGCCGTGGGCCCTTACCCCC